>CAJUMS010000096.1 GCA_910587465.1 uncultured Oscillospiraceae bacterium | reverse complement strand
TTTATTATACCTTATTTTTCACCAATTTGCAACAGGTTTGTGCGGTGTTGCCCTAAATGTTCTCTGAGCGTTGGACGATCATGTGACACAGACTCTAGTCGGCGTGATAAATTTGTTATAGAATTTCGAATATCTTGTGCACATGGCAAAGGTGAATCTATTACCTTTGAACATAATGGACAATGATTTGCATCAAAATCGATATGCTCAAATAGCCCAATAGATTCTAACCGCCTTTTTTGGTGCTCAACTTCAGTGATATAGTCCCGTACTTGTCCCAGAAATTCCTCAGTGTTCCGAATGTCGATACCGATTTGATCTATTTCGTTTTGAGTGTGTGATAATTGGCTTTGAAGCAAAGATATTCTATCCATACCAGTTGTAGATATATCATTTGGTTCCCAATTGCCTGCAATGCTCATTGCGTTTCGTACACTTTCATAGTCTGATAGATCAATTTGAATATCTTCTGGAAGAATGCCAATTTCTTTTGCTTCGGAAAGAAGAGCCGTTGCTCTATCTAAGCCATTTCCTTTTAGTTGTTCTACTTCATCAATACTCTTTCTTAAAATAGTAGCTTCTCGCTTAAGCAGTGTCCTTTCCGATTCAAGAGCCAACGTATTCTCACCGATTATACCCAAGAAATATGGCAAAGTGTCTTTTATCGCTTGCGCCATAAAAGGTTCCGCTTGTCTATGAAATAAAAATTTTTGTGATGCAATCTCATCTTGATTTTGTAAGCAATAATATAGACAATGACGTATATTTGCAGAAAGCGGTAGACGACTTTGATTTTCAGGAGGATTAAAGAGATTTTCAGATATTCCTAATTTTGATGAAAGCAGTTTTTCTAAACCACTGTTATCTATTGGTGTAGCACTCATCAAGTCATTTGGAATACTTTTTGCACCTATTAAGTAACAGCAACTATTTGTAGAGGCTTGTCCATGTGGCGGATTTTCTCTAGCAATTAGAAGATATTCGTCATTATGAACCAGTTGAAGGGCATACCATGCGACATGCTCCCTTACAAAGCCTTCTGCAATATTACAGGAAGATCCTCCGAAGCAGTAATCAATAATGTCCCCAATCACCGATTTTCCTGTTTTCGATTTTCCGGTAATGATATTTACTGATCCGATATTAAATGGCAGAATTCTTCTTTTTCCATTTGTACCATATAGAACTATCGCACTGATTTGCATTATGGTTTCACCCCCCAAGCAGTATATGTATTTTCTACGGCGTGCATATTACAAAACCATCTTCCAACATTTTCCGCTTTTTGAATACATTCTGAAATTTCTTGATCATTAGCGGCGTATTGGACAATCTTTGATTTTGAAACTGTTTTTATTATTGATAGACCACCATTGATAATTTCACAGTTTCCTTGAAATAATAAAAATTCTATAGCTTCATTTGTAAAACCAATTAGGTTCTTGGTGCGATCGGCAAACCCTACTAAAACATCCGGATTTCGTTGTAACCATACAACCATATTAGTTCTTGAATTAACTCTATTTCTTGTGCTTTTATGCAATATGATAGGCAAAACTAAATAAAGTAATGGAAATGGCATACTATTATTTTTTGCTTTCTTTTGATACTCAAATGTAGCTGAATATAAAAGTATAGCGCAAAATGATGGATTCAATAAATTTGCTATTTCTGGTGTACGTTTACTCCATGGTATCATGCTATCACCCCCTTAATAGTTTGCATAAGCGATCCATAAAATCAACATGCCATCCAACGACAAGTCGATTAGCAAGTTCATGATACGTACCACGCATAATAAATGGATCTGGAACATTACTCCTTATTGGTAATGATAAATTCTCAATTTCACCAAATAACTTTCTACCTGCAATTTGCTTTTGATTTTCAGGCAGTTGATCGCCATAATCTTCCATATCTTCTTTCATTATTAAAAACAATCTATTCCATTCATCAACTAGTCTGTTTTCATATTTTTCCAAATCATTGATAAACAGCAATTGTTCTCTAACCCACTGACTTCTTTGACGGTATGCGTTATAATAATCTCTAATACAACGCTTTAAGCGACTATTAGAAATGGCTATCAAGCCTAACTGCTCAATAAATATTCTGTTTTCAGGTGGCAACTGATCTAATTCATGATCTGTCGGTTGGTAATATGGATCAACATCTATTGGGAGGGAATCTGCCTTATATTCACCACCAATATCGTTCATCTTTTTCTGCAATTGTCGGTAACTGATAAATACTGGTTCTTCAGAAATCAAACATTGAATCGCAGAAATAATCCACCAACCTACTATTTTTTCGTATACACGCTCTTCAAAAGGCTGAAGTGTTATAACACGCACATACGGCATAATGCTTTCTCTTATTGCACCTATATTAGGGCTCATATCACATACATAAATATGCTTAACCAAATCTTCCTGTTGCTTGTCATCTAGTGACTTAAAAGCATCATAGTAAATCTTATTGGTTTTCGATGCATTTGAACACGCTACTTGGCGCATAATCTCAAGTGCTTTTTTCCAATCACGAGAGAACATGTTTTGCAAATAAAATGCTATTGAGTTATCTTGCGCTTTGGCTGTTGTAATAATAACAAAATCAGTTGTATCTTTAAGGTTTCCATTATTTTTTATGCAATCACACCAGCTTTTTATTGTTCGCCAATAATCAGTACTAGTATCGCTGAGACTTCCTTGCCGATAAAGTTGGTGTTTTATCTGAATCATTATTTGCGGTTTATCTTTTTCCACAAAAGCAACATCATCAAATTTCTCAATGCAAAGTTGAGAATCAGGATTTCTGCTTTCTAATAGGAGCAGAAGGGCTGAAAGCACTTGATACAGATAACCAGATAGTTGACCAGAAGCATCGTGTGGGTTGTGTTCAATCACTGCAAGTCTCCTCTTTCTCTTATTTACTAATCTTCCTTCCATACATTGGTCATTGAAGCGGTGCATGTGGTAGCAGACTATTTGTGTATGCCAAACAGGTTATATTCCAAAAGCCTCACTTCCATAATGGAAATTAGTTTCAAAACTGCCATTTCAACAGTTTTGAGTTGCTCAAACTCGGGGACGATTTGCACACGGGTTGTGTGTTTCAAAAGATTAAGTTTCAATTCCCTTGCGGTTCAAAAATTGAGCCGCATAAAACAAAGAATACGGCGAAGAAAAACACCCGCCCTAAAATAGGGCGCCCCTCAAAACTACCAAAACGGTAGCTTTGAAGATGAGGTAACAAAATGTTACAGCATATATAAAAAATGAAACCGCTCTGCAAGCCTCGATTGGCTTAACAAAGCGGTTTGTGTGGTCGAGGCGACGGGATTTGAACCCACGACCTCTGCGTCCCGAACGCAGCGCTCTACCAAGCTGAGCCACGCCTCGAAATATGGATTTTCCACCGAAGTGGTCAAACATGTGGTCAAAAGGATTTTTGACCGAGATTTTAAGTTACCGAAAACGCCGTGACAATGTAGTGTCAAAGGCAATGTGCCACAAACAGCTCTATAACGCACTCCGACGGTTCTATGCTCCCGAACGCGGCGCTCTACCAAACTGAGCCACGTCTCGATTATGGATTTTTTAACCACAAATTTGGTGTAAGTGGTCAAACATGTGGTCAAAAGGATTTTTGACAGAAATTTTAAATTACCGAAAACACTGTAACGGTGTAGTGTCAAAGGCAATGTGCCGCAAACGGCTCTGCAACGCGCTCCAACGGTTCTATGCTCCCGAACGCAGCGCTCTACCAAGCTGAGCCACGCCTCGAAATATGGATTTTTCCCCCAAGTGGTCAAATATGTAGTCAAACGGAACTTTGACCGAGATTTTAAGTTACCGAAAACGCCGTGACAGTGTAGTGTCAAAAGCAATATGCAATAAACAGATTAACGAAGCTTTACAGATAACAGTGCTCTGTTAAAATGCAACAAAGTCTGAAATATGAAAAACACTATCAACTACCGCTTTCACTTTAGCACTTATCTATTATATCACAATATTCATAAAAAATCAAGTACTTTTTCAAAAAAATTCTGCAGTTGTTTTTTACTATAATAGATAGTAGATAATAAAGTAGTGGGAAGATGAGCAAAAAGTCGGTGAAATAGTTCATAACGCCCAATCCACCGGAAAGTACTTGTTTCTTATGAATATTACAGCCGAAAAAAAGTTTATCAACCGCATTATAATTCTACACGCAATGTAACAAGGTAAAGTGAAATGCTTGCACAATGGGAACCACAGCAGGTTTCGGGTTTATACCAAACTGCCTCCGCCACAATTTCGGTTATTGTGAATACGCTTTAATATTCTGCATACACTTCATCCGTTTCGTCAATATCCATCTTTTCGCCTGTTGTCAGGATATGTCCGGGTTTATTTTCTCCTCTGTACAGCAGCTTCAGCAGTATCGGCGAGACGACGGATGAGCACAGTATCAGCAATATCACCGAGGTAAAATACTCGGGCGACACCATTCCGACAGCGAGCCCCTTCTGCGCGACGATGAGCGCGACCTCTCCACGGGTCATCATGCCTACGCCGACCTTAAGCGAGTCCTTGGTGTTGAATCTCCAGAGCTTGGAAGCCAGTCCGCAGCCTATGATCTTTGCCACCATAGCCACCGCTACAAACGCCAGCGAGAACCACAACAGATTAAGCGTGAAGCCATCAAAGTTGGTTTTCAGACCTATTGACGCGAAGAACACAGGGCCGAACAGCATATAACTCGAAATGTCCATTTTTCCTGCGATATATTCCGCGTCGCGCAGGTTGCAGAGGATTATTCCCGCCACATATGCACCCGTGATGTCAGCGATACCGAAAAACTTCTCTGCGCAGTACGCCATAAAGAAACACAGCGCCAGTCCGAAGATAGGTATCATGCGGTGGTGGAAAAAGCGCTTGTCAAGAAGCTTGAACAACAGATATATCAAAAATCCCACTACAAAGCTGAACGCGATAAACAGTGCCGTCTTGACCACAACGTCCAGAGGCTTTGCGTCGGCTGATTTGAAACCGATTACGAATGTCAGTACGATAATGCCTATAACGTCATCTATGATTGCCGACGAGACTATGATAGTTCCGACCTTGCTTTTCAGGTGTCCCAACTCGCGCAGCGTCTGAACGGTTATGCTGACGGAAGTTGCGGTCATTATCGTGCCTATGAACAAGCCGCGGAAAAATTCGTCCGAACCTATCGGCGCGAACCCGAAAAAGCATCCGTACAATGCCCAGCCCATCGCCATGGGTACGAATACACCCGCACATGCAATAGACAGCGCAATCGGTCCCGATTTGACAAGCTCCCTCAAATTAGTCTCCAGTCCCGCCGAGAACATCAGCAAAACCACGCCTATCTCCGCAAGCATGACAATAAAGTCCGATTGTCCCACCAGTCCCAGGACACTTGGACCAATAAGCAGTCCCGCTGCAATCTGTCCGACGACCTGCGGCGCTTTCAATTTTTTAGCTGCCAGCCCAAGCAGCTTTGCGGCAATAATAATTATCGCCAGATCTTTAAAGCACTCATACGCTTCCAAAATAATACACCTCTCGTCTTATTTACCAAACTTATTATATTATTTTTGTAGAATATATTCAATGCCTAAATTACACAATTTTTATTCGTTTGCAAAGAAATTTTTGGTTAATATATTGACATCAAAAAAAACGTGTGGTATACTTACTATAGGTAAATCAATATGTTTGACAATAATGTAAATAATTGTTTAGCGCAGCTGCGGGTTTGCTTTGGCTGAATCCTGATTTGTCATATAATGAAAGAAGGGAGTTGTCTGAATGACAGGCAGAAATTATATAAATCCCAACGACCGAGGTCGCTTCGGGTTCAGTGAAAGCGGCGAATTCAAAGCGCCGTACAAGGGCGCACACATCGTAACAGCGCTGATAATAGCCGCGGCAATAAGCGTAATTGCTATTGCCGTACTTATAGTTATGGGATATTATCGGAAGATACTCCCGTCGCTGCCAAACGGAGAGCTCCTGCTTGCGCTGATAGGAGTTGTTGTTATCGGGATAATCATCGTGGTATGCGTACTTATTGCCATACTCAGCATACGTACCGTGACAAGCGGCTACAAATGCCAATACACCGCCAACGACGAAAAAATGGTGCTGACGATAGGCGGCGATATCCATACGATCTATTATAATGAGGTACAGACCGTTCATTTTATCCCGCGCACCTCTTTCGGCAAGGTCTGCGGCTATGATGTCACTGTAAGAGCAAACGGCGCTGATGAGAGCTACGCGATAACGTTCAACGGCTTTCTGTCCGAAAAGAACACTCCGTTCTACATTATCAGGGAGCGCGCCGAAATGATTCGCAATGCCGAGTATAACGAGCGCGCAAGGCTTGCGGATATGAACGCCGTAGGAGAAAACAACAGTCCCATAGGCGCCGAGGACATTGCCAAGGCTAAAGAGGGAAAAAAGGATGTCTACGACCGAATGGCGGAGCTTTTGGGAAAGGATGCGGAAATGCCCGGCGTAAGCCTTGCCAAGGATGACCGCAACACCGCCCGCGCCGTAAGAGCCTACCGCGCCGAACAGGAAGCCCGCGCGTCCAACGCTCCTGTTATTCCCGAGGGCATAGAGGGCGACTGCGATATTTCAAAGGTAATGGAAAAGGTGTCCCCATCGGTTGGCGGTTACGCTGCGGATATGCCGACTCTTGGCAAGAACGGCAAGGTGCTCGCGCCTGCCGAAACGTACATCAACGAGGAGGGCAGAGAGGTCTCGTTCAACGATGTAATAGGACGCGGAACGTTTCATGTGGCGCTGCCCAAAAATCAGACCGTATGGCTTTGGGTAATCTCCGTGCCTCTGCTGCTTTGGGCGCTGTATGCAGCAATTCTGCTGCCATTGGGCTTTGTCAATCTTTTTTTCGGCGATATTTCGGCAGTCGTAATGGTGGTCTCCGCGATACTTTCGTTTGTGATATCCATAGTCATTATCAAGTGCATACGGCAGGGAAGGGAATACAGCTACAAGGCCAACGGCAGAGAGTTCGTCGTCACGGCGAAAAATATGCCCGAGGAGCATATCTTCTATAGCGAGGTCGCCGGAGTGTCCTATTCTAAGCTGAAATTTTTGTGGTTTGATAACGGCTATAATGTAGAGATCACAACAAACTACGGGATAATAAAATACAAATTCTTATTCCCGAGATTCCGTCACGAAATAAGTACGGAGGATCTGCCGTTCGAGCTGATACGCAAGGCGGCAGCGAGACAGAAGCCGCAGAACAAAGGATAACAAAACCTCAGTCGGCAAGAATCAAGAAGATAAGGCGGTGTTTTCATGCACCGCCTTTTATAAGGTCAAGTATGCCGCAAAATGTTATCATGAGCATTATGTATCGTTCGGAACATATGCCGTGTTACAGCGTTTCGTGCAGCTCAGCCTTTTTGGTATCTAACTCTTCTTCGTTCGGAACATCAACGCATTTCTCCCTTAATATACCTCCGTCCATATGAAGTTTCCTTTGCAACATCAAGATATCTGTTGCTAAAATACCAAGGCAAAATGCCGTTTTATTCTCCGCGTTCAAGAGCGTCCGCGATGACATTTCCGAGCAGCTCACCCGTGTACAAAGCCTCGTCAAGCGAGTTGCCGTGACTGCCGACCTCTATCAGCAGTGCACCCGTTGACAGGCTCTGATTGTAGTTACGATAGTCGAACAGTACCGCCCGCGCCAGATCGGGATACGCCTCCTCCGCACAGTTCTGGAGCAGACACGCGAGCTTGAAATTTTCCATATAGTCGGGCATATCCATTTCACCGTCGTCGCAGCCTGAGATTATCATAAACTGTGCGGCATTTTTGCCGTCTATTTCGGCGACGGGAGCGTCCAGCGAGCCGTCCGCGTTGGTAATACCATCGCGGTGAATATCTAGGACGATCTTGATGCTCGGATACCTTTCGAGAATTTCCAGCATACCATCCGCCGAACGGTAATACGCCCCCGTAAACATAGGCGAATCATACACCATGCAGTCGTGAACAACGCCGATACCGCGTTTTGAAAGGCTATCGCAGATAGCGTCGCCTACCGCCGTCATATTCTTTGCGGGGTCGCCCGAGCGCAGCGGATAATCCGCGTCAAAGCTGTCCCCGTACGGCAAAAAGCTCTCGCTTGTATGAGTGTGATAGATGAGCACCGAGGGCTGTTCGCTGTCAAGCTCACCGAACGACGGTATGTTCTTTGCCGCCTCGGAAAGCTCAGCGTTTGTCATTTCCGTGCAGTTTCGCACCTGCGCGCCGCTGCTGAGCGTTATGTACTCGGTCGACTTAGACTTCCCGAAATTATAACGGTATATCTTGCCGTCGTTGTCCGTGAACGCCGAGTAGTCCGTGTCGTCAGTGCTTTCGGGACGATTGAGCGTTATCACCTTGCCGAGCTTTTGAGGCGGCTCGTCAATGACAGGCTCGTCCGAGACCGCGGGCGGCTGATTTTCCGCACTTCCCGTGACTGTTGAGGTGAGCGGAGAACTAATAATCGACGAGTTGCCGGTACTTGTTGATGTGATTACGGGCTTGGAGACAGTGCCCCCCGAATTATCCTCGGACGTGTCGCCTTTATTAGCGTTATCCCCGTGAATATTCCCTACGTCGACAGACGTGAAAGCTCCTGTGGAATAATAAGCCGCCGAGCGCACAGCATCTCCGACCGCGGAGCTTGTCCCCGCCAGAAACGGACAGCAAAGCGCCGCCGCGCCTATCAGAACGGATTTGATCTTTCCCATGATTTTCACTCCTTTTTGAATATTTTATTCAAAAAGATTGGGTAATATTACTCAATTATGCGGCTCATATTCAGCTGCTCCAGAAACAAGTCATACGCCTGCCAGGGTGCGCGGAAAACCCAGTAATCGCCGCTTATCCACTTGCCGTCGTTTTGGTAAACACAACCCAATTGAGCGGCTTTCAGCGTACCGCAGTGCGCCCTCGCCTCAATTAAGGCAACACCGCACAAAGCAGCAGAAATCCGCTGCCCAAAATAACAGAGT
>CAJUMS010000095.1 GCA_910587465.1 uncultured Oscillospiraceae bacterium | reverse complement strand
TCGCCAGCGCCGCGCCGAATATTCCCATATCGAACGCGTACAAAAACAGCACATCCAGAATCACGTTGCCCACGCCCATGATCGTCATCATCAGCGTGACCTGACCGTTTCGTCCGTCCAGCCGCAAAAACCAGAACGGTATGTAGATGAGTATTTTGGGCAACGCGCCCGCGAGCGTTACGCCGGAATATTCCATCACAAGCGGCATTACATCGACATCGGAACACAGCAAATTCGACAGCGGTTTCAGAAACAACAAACCGAAAATCGTTATTATAACAGAAACTGCCGTACACCAAAAAATCGACATACGGTAAAGACCCTGTGCCTTTTCGGTCTGATTTTTCCCGATAGCGTCCGAGGCGCAAATAGTCGTTCCGGACACGACGAACGAGCCCGCGATACATAAAACCAGATACACGGGCAAACTGAAATTTATCGCCGCAAGAGCGTTCGTGCCGAGCCTTTGTCCCACCAGAATGCCGTCCGCTAAGATGTTGATGTTGCCGCTCAGCACCGACAGTATGCACGGCAGAAGAGCCTTATTATACGCCTTTTTCAGAAATTGTTCGTTTTGTCTGAGCTCCAAATCATTTACTCCTGTTTCGGTGAACCTTTGTGATATTCAAAACAATATTGAAGCCCGTGGTTTTAAAAATATCGTATACCACGGAGGACGCGTTAATCACCTCCGTGTCGGACACTTTCTTTTTGACATTCAGAATAATTCTCAGTCCCGCGCTGCATATGTACTGCATATCCTTCGCGTCCATAACAACGGCGTTCGGCTCGTAATCCTCCACAAGGTCGAGCAGCTTTGCCTCGGTGTCCGCGGCGTTTGCGGAATCTATTCTTACCGGCAGAAAAACCGTCAGCGTTCCGTTTTGAAAATTGTGTTCCATAATCATTCTCCTTCAAAGCGCCCTTTGTTCATTATTACGCGCAGGGCTTTCAGCGCGTTTCCGTGCAGAAGCTTGACGTAGCTGTATGAGATATTCATTTTTTCCGCAATATTTTTCAGCGTTTTTCCGCTGTAATAGTGCAGAATGATGATATCGCGTTCCCGCTCGGTGAGCCGTTCCAGCGCGTTCGCAAGGTCTTCAAGCGCCTCTTCGTTCAGCAATGCCTCGTCAATATTATCCTCGGAGCACAGATTGCCCGGAAGCTCGCAAACAGATTTTGCCGTTTTGTAATGGTCTATAACGGTATTATGTGCTATCGTGTATATCCATGTTGACACGGAGGATTTTTTCCGGTCATATCCGTAAAGCCCGTTAAACACCTTGACAAAAACGTCGGAGACAACGTCCTCCGCGTCTTGCTCGTTGGCTATTTTTCCGCGCACATACCGCGTTACCTTGTCCCTGAACTCGATATAAATACGCTCAAATTCAATATTTTCACACAGCTCAATCATCGGGTTTATCCTCGCGGCGTTCCGTCGGCAAAAGCTCCCCCGCGGCGTTAACCCTTGCAAGCTCATCGTCGGAAAGCGCTTTGTTGTATCGTCTCTCGGTATCGGATATCATTTCTTCGAGACGCGCGTTACCCGAAAATCTCTGAAAGTCAAACAGCTCCCGCAATATCTTCTCCATCATTCGATCTCCATGGGCGCGATATTTTCCCAGCCGTCAAGCATCTCCGTTATCCGCCCGTACCAGCCGTTTTTGAAAAATACGCACTTGGCGGGGTCGCTGCCGAATTTATCTCCCGTAAGCCCCACCGCTAACGCGCGGCAGCCGCCGACGCAATATCTGAAGTATTTGCATCCCGCGCATTTGGTATTATTTACCGCAAGCGTTTTGACCGTAGCGCATACCTCGTCAAGATATTTTCCGCTTTGCAAAAGCGGCTGAAGACCTTCCGTTTTTATGTTGCCGAGGATCTTTCCGTGCGCGTCGTAAAAGCCCGAAAGCTGCAGGCATGGATAGACGTTGCCGTTTGCCGCGGCGGCGATCTTCCCGCGGTTTCCGAGGCATACGGGCAGACTGTCGCGGTATTCGCCCTCGCCGCACTCCACGGGACGAACACGGAACGCCGCCGTGCTCGGGAATATCGTCAGGAATTGCCATATATCGACGTCCATTTTGTGCGGCTTTTGGGTATATTTTTCGGCGAAATCAAACATTTTTTCGTAGTATTCGTCGACGTCAAGACAGGCGTCACCCGCGTTTTCTTTCCAGCGCGGGCTTTCAGAGGTACGGATTATACGCATTTCGTCAATTCCCATTTCGTCAAGCATTTCCGCAGTCGGCAGAATCGTTTCGAGATTAAGACGGTGAACGTTGGTCTGAGCCCATGTCTCAAAGCCGTTCTCCTTGCATAGACGAAGTGCCGCGAGCGCATTTTTCTCCGCACCCTCGCGGTTTCGCAGCCAATCGTGACGACCGAGTCCGTCAAAGGATATCTTGATAATGGGAGTGCAGCCGAGAGCTTTCATTCTGTCAAGCGCGGTTTGGTCGATGAAATGCCCGTTGGTGTTTATCTCCGCGACGTACATTCCGCGCTTATATATCTCCTCGATTATCTCAAAGAAATTTTTATGCAGCATAGGCTCTCCGCCCGTGAGAGTTATCGCGTTAACACCGCATTTTTGCGCCTGCTCCAGCATTGCTTTCGCCTCGCCGAGCGTCCATTCGCTCATCAGCGGCGAGTTGTCGGCGGCGTTAAAGCAATGCAGACAGTTATAATTGCATTTTCCCGTTATCGCGTATTCCATGGCGGGGAAGTAACGGTTATCACAGTCGAGGTGTTTCTGCCATTCCGACAACTCGTCTCCGTTCCTTGCGGGAGCAATAATGCCGTATTCCGAAAATTTCCTAACAAGCGGTGAATTATCGTCCAGCTCTGTCTTTCCGTCGCACTTCAAAAGAAGCTCAAACTCGTCCTTTTTCAAGCCCCTCGCGTCCCGAACGCCTTTTATATAATACGCGTACGGCACCAGCCGCCACGACCGCAAAGCGATATTTGGATTTAATATGTAACTCAAATCGGCACACTCCTAAAACATTTATCCGAACTTCACATTTCTGCTGTCAATGTTAAACACCGCGAAATCTCCCTAGCAATTGGGGTTAGCGGAGCAGTGATCCATCACGATCACCGCCAGATCGTTCTCCCCCCGATTGTCGAACGGGCAGGACTGCCAGCCGCATTTTTTGCATCTCGCGATATAAAACAAGGAATTGAGAACGGCGCCACCTGCCACTCCGTCCAGAGCGTCGTCCGGCAGCTCTCCGTTCGGCACCGCGCTCTCCGAGGGGCTTTTCATCGCGTTCTCCATGTCCTTAAGCTGTTTTTCGGTTTTATTGTTCATATTTTCACCTCATAATTATTTCCCGCCGTGCTTTACGTGCTTTATACCAATTCCCATGCGGACAAGCACCGAAACGGCGAGTACTGCGTCGGCTTAAAAATTGATGGTATCACAATCCGAACCGCAGAACCTTGAATTTACTTTTTGTTTGCGGGACGATTGCACAGCCACAAGCCCTTTTCGTAGCTCATATGCTTGCAGGTATTGCATATCCCGGGGGTATTGGGCGGGGGAAGATTGTAACTATGGTTGGGGCACCTGTGGCATCTCGGATCCGGAGCCAATTGTCCGCAGTATTTACACGCCCAGTTCCCGCATCCGTAATTGATTGTCACGACAAGTCTGCCGTCGCCCTTGTGACAGCCGCCGCCCGCAACGTTATCCAACTCGTCGTCCGACAGTTCGTCCGTTTTGTGCAGCTCGTCAAAGTACGCGCGCCTGTTCCTCGTTGAGTTCAAGACCGTTTTCTTCGGCAAGCGCGGCTAATTCCTCCGCCGAGCCCGTCTGTTTTGCTTTCTGCAAAAGTTCATTGTTTATTATAACATTTCACCTCAAAAGCACCGTCATTTTATTCCAACACCAGATCTCTTTCCGGAATATCGGTTGAAACGATCATCTGGCTTTGGTGAGTGCGGCAGTACACATAACACCAAAATTCCAGAGCCTTGTTGTCGACCCGTGTCTTTTTTACTATGCCGCGGTTTGAGCCGCAAACGGGGCAGGACGCGGTATTGCACAGTACGTTCGCGTTGTTGTAGGTTTGTCTCAGTCTTTCCTGCGGCGTTATGCTGTTGTCTATACTGCAGCCACCACCCGCGACATTGTCAAGCTCATCGTCGGACAGCTCGCCCGATTTGTGAATTTTCTCGAAATACGCCTTAGCGCCCTCCTTGTCGAGAGGATAGCCGTTCTCTTTCGCGAGAGCCAAAATTTCCTCGGGAGAGTTTGCCTGTTTTGCCTTTTCCAAAAGTTCCCTGTTTTCCATGACATACCTCACTTTATGTTTTTAGGATTATTGCACCTACCGAAATCATCACCCAGTCGAAATAATGTTACATCACTTTTTTCTTCTCTCTTCGTTGTTACATAGCCACTTTAAGCCTTCGTATGAACAATAAAAGCAGTTGCTGCATCTGCAAGGAATAAGTTGGTTTCCTCTCGCGCTGCATTCGTGTTCGCTGTTATTCAAGCATGTTCTCGCCACTCTGTAAATTTTTCCGCAATGCTTGCATTTGAATTCCTCACAGGAATTGCCGGTGGTGACGATAAGTCTGCGTTTGCCGTCCTTCGTGTAACAGCCGCCGCCCGCGACATTGTCAAGTTCATCATCGGGCAGCTCACCCAATTTATGAATTTTTTCGAAATACGCCTTAGCGCCATCCTCATCAAGAGGGTAGCCGTTCTCCTTTGCCAGAGCCAGAAGCTCCTCGGGAGAGTTTGCCTGTTTTGCCTTTTCCAAAAGCTCTTTGTTTTCCATACAAAACCTCCTAAATCGGAATAAAGATTATAAATGGATTTTATTACATCTGCCTTCACCATAACAGGTGGCGTCATAGAATTTACAATTGCCGCATAACAAAGCCAAGTCATGTCCGGTTATACACCTATGACTTTTTTGGTCTTCCGCAGTGACTCTATAACCGCAGCCGCGGAAGCAGATGAAATCCGTACAACAAGTCCGGGTTGCCGTTACCTTCTTCCTGATATCTAATTCGCCGCCGCAGCCGCCGCCCGCGACGTTGTCAAGCTCCTCGTCGGACAGCTCGCCCGATTTGTGAATTTTCTCAAAATACGCCTTAGCGCTCTCCTCGTCAAGAGGGTAATCGTTCACTTTCGCGAGAGCCAGAAGCTCCTCGGGAGAGTTTGCCTGTTTTGCCTTTTCCAAAAGCTCTCTGTTTTCTATAACGGCTCACTCACCTCTTGCAGCCGCACATAGTCCATGATTCACCCGTTCTGCGGTCGGTAATCTTCCGAAGCCTGCATCCGCAGCTGCAGCAAGTTAAAGATGTGTATTCCTGTTTGTAATCGCTGCCGCAGCCGCCGCCCGCGACATTGTTCAGCTCCTCGTCGGACAGCTCTTCCGAATTATGAAGCTGCTCGAAAAACACCTTAGCCTCTTTCTCGTCAAACTCAATTCCGCTCTCCTTTGCCAGAGCCAGAAGCTCCTCGGGGGAATTTGTCCCTCTTGCCTTTTCAAAAAGCTCTTTATTCTCCATAGTAATTTCCTTTCGTTAATTTATCGGCTTTATGTAAAGCCTGTTGATCGTAGTAAAACAAACGGATATATCCGCTGCTTCAATTCGGAGGAAATTTTCCCTCGTCACGGAAGCTCCCCTTTAATCCGCTCGTATGGCCGCACGCTCTGCAGCGCCACCCGCCCTCTATCTTCTCAAGGGGATAATCGCAGCGCGGACAGGTGTGAAAGGAATCTCCGCACCCGCCGCCGCTCACGTTATCAAGCTCGTCGTCGGATACCTCGCCGCTATTGCCAAGACGCTCAAAAAGCGCCTTCGCGCCGTCAGCGTCCAAGGGATAATCGTTTTCCTTCGCAATGGCGAGCAGATCTTCGGGAGATTTTGCCTGCCTTGCCCTTCCTAAAAGTTCCTTGTTTTCCATAATACCCCTACCTCACGCTCTTTTTTCCGGATGGTTACAAAGCCATAGACCGTGCTCATATGACATATGTTTGCAATATTTGCACTTTGCGTAATCATATCCGGCTATGCGGTTGCTGCCGCATAAATGGGCAACATAGCCATTGCCGCTGATGGTTTTTACTCTTTGCTTACCGCAATTACTGCACGTGAAATAATCGCAGCTGTAGCCGACGGTAACGATCAGACGTCCGTCCTTGTAATTGCACCCTCCGCCCGATACATTGCCCAGCTCCTCATCGGACAACTCGCCCGACTTGCGGAGCTGCTCGAAATACGCCTTGGCGCTTTCCTCGTCAAGCGGATAATCATTCTCCCTCGCCATAGCCAGAAGCTCCTCGGGGGAATTTGCCCCTCTTGCCTTTTCCAAAAGCTCTTTGTTTTCCATAATACCGCCTCACTTTATATTCTCGGGATTGTTACAAAGCTGCAGACCTCTTTCGTACACTTCATGCGCGCAATTGCTGCAATTAATGCTGAACTCCGATCTTTCGACCAGACACCTGTGCATTTTATAGCGAAGTAACTTCCCCTGAGTCGCGACCAGCTTTTCGCCGCAGTACTTGCAGGTCCACTTGTCGCACACATGAAACGATGTAACAACCAGTTTTCCACGGTTGTAGCAACCTCCGCCCGCAACGCCGTCAAGCTCGTCGTCGGACAGCTCGCCCGAATTGTGCAGCTGCTCAAAATAAGCCTTTGCGCTGTCCTCGTTCATATCTACGCCGTTTTCGTTTGCGATAGCCAAAAGCTCTTCGGGAGATTTTGCCTGTCTTGCCTTTTCCAAAAGCTCCTTGTTATCCATAGTTTCCCTCCGTTATTCCTTTTTTAAGTGATTACACAGCCGTCCCGACCCTTTTAAGGCTCGATTATATTAAATAACGGCTCAAACTGCGCGAGATTTTCCGCAAAAATTTTCAAAATATCCTCGCGCCCGGTTGACGAATCTATTGTTTTCTCCATAAGCGCTGTGTTGTTCTGCGCTATTCCGACTATACCCGCGCGTTTCAGCTTTAATACGGCGTCGGGGTCCCCGCTCCATTCCTCTTTCGAATAGAGCAGTACGCCGTGATGCAGACGAAGCAGATATTTTTCATTATCGTCGGTAACCTCCAGATTTATAACAAGGTTTTTGTCCTCGAGTTTTTTGGAATCAAGACACATAGAAAGATAATCAAGCATTGTCTCGGTGCTCATCGCAAGCGAAGACGCACCCGTGCCGCCTACCGTGGTTCGGGGGTAATCGCCCGTGCCGTGACGAAGCTCGTACGCCCCCGTAAGATACGCATTGCGCCATGCGCCCGATTCCGATTGATAACCAAGCTGCTCCAACGCGTCCGCGCACAAATACCTTGCCTCCTGATTGTCGGGCTGCGCATACACAATGGCATTGGTTATCTCCGCGACCCATTGATATTCTCCCGCTTCAAAATCGGCTCTTGCCATTTTCAGGATCTTATCGGTATCCCCCAGATATTCCACGAGCTTCCGCGCGTATTCCGACGGCGCAAGCTCTGCCAGATGAACGGGATTTGCGTCATACCAGCCCATATATTTCTGATAAACTGCTTTCGCGTTATGCTCAAGGGTACCGTAATACTGTCTTGTATACCACACCTTTTCCAGGTCGGCGGGCAGACTTATCATATCGGCTATCTCGGTGGAGGTATAGCCCTCGTTTATATACTGAAGCGTTTGCGAATGTATATAGCGATATACAGCGGCGGTGTTCAGCAGATATTCATTGATAACATCATTTCCCCAATGAGGCCAGTTGTGGGACTGAAAAACGACCTCCGCCTCTCCGCCGAAAAGAGCCTTTGCTTTCATGATGTAGTCGCCCCACGCGCCCGCGTCTCTTATTTCAGCTCCGCGAAGAGTGTAAATGTTATGCATTGTCGCCGTACAGTTTTCAGACATCCAGAGCGCCTTGTAATCGGGAAGATATGTATTCATCTCCGCGGGCGCTTCCGTGCCGGGAGTCAGCTGAAATACCATTTTTACGCCATCTACCGTTATCTCTTCTATATCGTCCTTAACCTCGTAGGTGGGAGTTAAATAGGAGGTTGTTCCGGCACATACGGTAAGCCCTATTCCAACCGAAAGAGCGCCTTTTTCGCTTTTGGGAAGAAGCGAGCCGTATTGGTAATTGGAGCGGCGCTTCATAGCGTTTCCCGCAAGCACGTTTTCCTCCATTGCGGCTTTCTCAAAGCCCTCGGGCACGATAAGCAGCGTTTTTCCGGAATCTATCTGCTCTGAAAGAGGCAAAGCGCAATCGGCTAACTGCTCCCCCGAGATGATACCCCCAACGCCGCCGTAATGATCAATATGCGCGTGGCTTATGACGACCGCCGAAATGCGAACGTCGCCAAATTCCTCTTTGAACAGCTCCATCGCGGCCGCGGCTGTTTCAACGCCCGTGCCGCAGTCAAAAACTATCCAGCCCTTGTCGCCCTTGACAAAAGTAACGTTCGCCACATCGTAGCCTCTGACCTGATAGATCCCGTCAACAACCTCGTAAAGCCCGTACAGCGCGTTAAGCTGCGTGTTTCTCCAGAGGCTCGGATTTGCCGAATCGGGAGCGTCCGCACCGCGTACAAAGTCGTAAATATCCTGACTCCACACAGTCGCACCGTTCGAGTTAAAAATTTCAAGCGTTTCGGGCGCACGGATAAATCCACGCTCCGCAAATTCCCTCTCGCGCTCGTCGCCGAAATTCAGTTTTTCCGTAACAGCGGCATTGATATTTTTTGTATCCTCCGACGCGTCCTTTACCTCAGCGGTCAGAATCTCCTCTTTGCCGCAGCCCGTCAGCAATGCCGCGGCGCATACCGCAGCCGCCATTTTGTACAAGATTTTTTTACTAAGCATATTTCCTCCCGTTGTAAAATTTTCTTTCATACTTTTATACGAACGAAAACCGAAAAGGGGTAATAAAAATTTTAAAAATATTTTACGTTCCCGTTTTCGCGGTATCGTCCAGCCTTTGCCGCGCGACAAGCTCCGCGAAAAAGCCGCCGTTTTCTATAAGCTCGTTATAGGTGCCGTCCTCAATGATCTTGCCCTTGTCGAGAACGATAATCCTATCGCATTGTTTAATAGTTGATAGCCTGTGCGCTATAACGATCCGCGTGCATTTCAGCCCATCGAGCGACTCCGATACGGTCTTCTGCGTGAGATTGTCGA
>CAJUMS010000094.1 GCA_910587465.1 uncultured Oscillospiraceae bacterium | reverse complement strand
AAAAAACTCGTTTTTTTTGAGAAAATTGTGTAAAGTTATATTGACAAAATCAGTTTGACCATTATAAGGAGAAGCCATGAAAATTTTTATAGACTACAGCAATGAACAGGACAAGCTCGCTCCTCCCGAGGATATTGAGCAGCTTATCGAAAAATGCACCGCCGCCACGCTTGCCGAGGAGGATATCGAGGACGACGCGGAGGTCTCCGTGACGCTGGTGGACAACGAACGTATCCGCGGGATGAACGCCGAGTTCCGCGGGATCGACCGCGAAACGGACGTGCTGTCGTTCCCGCTCGGTGATGAGGAGGGCTTTGAGGTAGACCCCGACACCGACGCTATCTTGCTCGGAGATATTGTGATCTCGCTTGAAAGGGCAAACGCACAGGCGGAGGAATATGGTCACAGCTTTAAGCGTGAGGTCGCATTTTTGATAACGCATTCCCTGTTTCATCTGCTCGGCTACGACCATATGACCGAGGACGAGGAAAAGGAAATGTTCGCAAAGCAGGAAAAGGTTTTGCAAAAATTGGGTATAACACGATGAAATTTCTCAAGAGCTTTTATTACGCGGGAAACGGTATCGTTACGGCGCTTAGTCAGCGGAATTTCCGCTTTCACCTGTGCGCGGCGGCGTTCGTGATCTTTTTCGCGGCGCGGTTTTACTCGTTCACTGCGGAGCGGTGGGCGATCTTACTTATGACATGCACGGCGGTATTGTCGCTCGAGACCGTCAACACGGGTATTGAAAAGCTTGCCGACAAGGTAACCGAGGAGAACAGCCACCGCATAAAGCTCGCCAAGGACTGCGCGGCGGGCGCGGTGCTTATAGCGGCGATAGGCGCGATCGCGGTAGGTGTTGCACTATTCTGGAACAAGGATGTATTCTCGCTGATACTGTTCTACTTTACCGAGCCCGCACGTCTGGCAGCGCTGATACTCGCTGTTGCCGCGGCATGGGGATTTGTTTTCCTGCCCGAATATTGGAGAAAAAACGACAAATAGCAAAAACGGTGCGGTTTTGCGCGTATAGCATTATTTTTACAGGGAGTCGTGTTGCGGGATATTATCCTCGTTGCGACAGTCAGAAAATATGGTAAAATAATACCATATAAAAAGGGAAAATTATTTGGTATTATAAAGCTTCTGCAAACGTGCAACGGTTTTGATATGTGTTTTCGCGGCTGTGCTTATCGTGATATTTTTAACGGACAGCTCTGCACTGCTGTTTGCGGTGCGGAGCTTTGGCGTTTTCGGGAGTGTGAGCTTGGGCTTGCGCAATGCTGAGCCATGAACTCTCAATGGCGGTTAACGTGAACACGCAGCGGATATTTTGTGTAACGGACGCAACGGCATGGTCGCATATGCTGTATATGTAAACGACTTTACGGAATATTATCGGACGTGCGTTGACATTTTTCGGGAAATGTGTTATAATAACAGGAAGATGTTTTGGTGCACGGATTTGTTATGAAAGCGGAACGTTTGACGCTCCGTCCGCTAACGGTTTCCGGCACGGAAGCTGCGTTTTCGCGGTTACGGAGAGTTTTTAAAGCTCGACGGAATCTGCAAAATGCAATCAATGAAATATGAGGGAGGATACTTGGAATGAGCCTTTTTAATACGAGAAGATCGGAAAGCAGAAAGGAACGCTCCGAGAGGTTTCTACTGAGCCAGCACGTTCAGATAAATCCAAATCTTCCCGAGATCGCAAACGAGGCGGACGCGGAGATCAAATCTCCCGAGGAGGCGGTAAAACGCGTCGTGACCGCGTTTCTGGCGGCGCAGATAGCTATCGACATCTGCAACGGCGAAACGGGTACGGAATCCGCGGAGTTCTTCACCAATATCATTTGGGAGCTTGGTTTGGATAACGAGCTTACCGCCGACGAGAAGAAATATTTCGCGCTCGCCGACGAACGTGCGCCGCGCATTTCTCCCGAGGCTGCCAATCAGTTCCAATGGCGAATTGAGACGTGTATGCCGCTGTTCTGGGCGTGCGGATTTCTCGGAGACGACGATTTACCGTTCCCGTCCGATATCACCGACACCACCAATCTGATAAAGCTGCTCGGGGGCTGCCACAGCTTTGCAGAGGTCATGTCGCACGTCAAGATGCACACGCCGTCAGAAATTCTCGACAACGCCGACGTTTGTCTGCGAATGCACTGGGCTTGCGTTGAGGCGCGGCTCAAGAATGACCGTTCGATATGCGGCGATTTGATGAGCGACGTTGTTATGGAGCAGCACAAGGGTTTCAACTGGCTTATAGGCGCCTTTGACGCGGAGGACTGGGATAACGTCAGGACGCATACCTAGCTTACGACGGCAAGAAAATCGTTGGTTTCGGCAGACTTGTCGGCGATGTCGTGATGTTTCCGTATGTTTAAGATATCATGGCTCTCTCCGATTAAAATCTGCTTGGCAAACCGGAGTTTATGGAGGATAAATGCTTATGCAGAATCGTGTTAACAAATTGATGAAGTTTATATTGTGTGTTCTCTTGATATGTATCGTGTTTGCCGGTTTTCTCTATTTGAACAACGATATTGGTGTTCAAAAGTCCCAATTAGAAACAGATATTCGTTCAGCACAAAAAATCAAATCGGATTGGACTGTTAATGGAACTGTTTCTGACACGATAGCTGCATTTATTTCTTATCCCTATGATATGACTGACCATACTTTTTCTGTCTATGTAAATCGGTCCGGACTTTCTTTTGGATACTTCTTCCGTGGAGGCGGAAGTCTCACAGGAGGAGATACCAGTATTGTGGAGTACATGGTTGAGGGATATAAAGAGAGAGCGTTTATTTCCATGAACAAGCAGCAAGTGGAATGTTTGGAAATAGATGATGGCAACTCAATTCAAGTGATTGATATTGATAGCAACAAACCTTTTACCATTGTTTTACCTGTAGATGCAGGTGACATCGCTTTTTATGATGTCGATAGAAATATTGTGGAATTTCATAAACAACAACTTTGACAAACTCCAATTTGTCATATAGGTTAAAAATCGGCAGTAATAATATGCGGGTATGGCGGAACCGGCAGACGCATCATATTTGGGCAGTGCTACTTGATTGGATTTTTCCTGCGGTTGTCAAAGAAAGTAAAAGCAGGAAGTTGGCAAATTGGATTTTGTGAGGTTTTAAAAATGGGAAAAGAATTATCGCAGATGTCTTTAGAAGAACTGTGGGATTTATTCCCTATATTCCTTGTTGCGCATGATGATAAGTGGGATTTGGGTTATGCCGAAATAGAAAGTGTTTTAAAAAGCATATTATCAGATTGCCCGATTGAGAGGATTAGTCATATTGGGAGTACAGCTATATCGGGAATATGGGCAAAGAATATTGTTGATGTGCTTATTGAAGTATCAAAAGATTCTGATATTGAGAATACTGCAAAGGTGATTGAAAACAGCGGGTTTATTCGGATGTCGACGGCGGTGAACAGAATATCATTTAATCGTGGATATACGGCAAAAGGATTTGCTGACAAAGTTTATCATGTCCATCTTCGTTATGCCGGAGATAATGACGAATTGTATTTTAGAGATTACTTAAATGAACACGATCAAATTGCTAAAGAATATGAGACAATGAAATTACAGTTGTGGAAGCAATTTGAACATGACAGAGATGCTTATACGAACGCGAAGACAGCGTTTGTAAAAAAATGGACCTTTGAAGCAAAGAAAGTTTACAGAGGGAGATACTGATAACCTGCTGTTTATTGCACGGGTAAAAAGTGGCAGGAAATTAAATATGCGGATATGGTGGGATCGGCAGACGCATCGGATTTTGGCAGTGCTATCACAGTGAAACTTTTAATGGTGACAAATATGAAAAGCTTAGATGTAAGAAATCAAAAAATAATAGAAGCGGTTATAGAAAAAGCTGACCGAGTATGTCCGAAATCTCTTGCAATGATTGGAATATACGGGTCTTTTGCAACGGGCGATTTTCACGAAAAATCGGATTTGGATTTGCTTGTTTTAATAAATGATGATAATGGCTGGCAATTGGGATGTACATTTATACAAGACGATCTGGAAATTGGTCATGATATTTATTGCACTACATGGGAAGATCTGGAGGAACTCTCTCTTTATAACAGCCCCCATATTTCAAAGCTTATGGATTCTCAAATTGTATATTGTGCGGATGAAAAATACGCGGACAAGTTAAAATCGCTACGGAAAAAAACAAAAAATATCCTACTGTCTCCCTTGTCAGAAGAGGATTTTGTTAAAGCGGTAAATATGATGAAAGAGGCGGAACATTTTTATTTGTCAGCTGTAATTTCGGAGGAAATGACCGATATTCGGGTACAAACAGGTTATACGGTATATTATATTGAAAACGCGATTGCGATGCTTAATAAAAAGTATTTTCGTTTTGGAACAAAACGTATTTACGAGGAACTTGAGTTAATGGAAAACAAGCCGGATAAGCTTTGCGAAATGATAGAGAGCGTATTACAAGCGGATTCCGCTGAACGTATCAAAGAATCATTAACGATATTAATGCAGAAAATCATGCATATATTCAAAAAAATGAAAGCAACCTTTGCGGCGGAGAAAAAAACGTAACACCGAATTCCATTGGCGGAACATATGAGGAAATGTTTTCAAACTGGCGGAATAAAATGTATTTTGCGGCAAAGGAAAATAACAGGCATCTCGCATTTATGAGTATGGTCAGTTTTAACGCAATGATTTCCGATATATGCGAAAAAACGGACATCGGCGAATATAATGTATTTAAAGGCTATGATCCTAAAAATCTTGAAAAAACAGCGGCGGCGTTTGATGATTTAATAAATGAGTATTTACAAAAAGAGTATCGAAAAGCAAACTTACAGGCAGAACGATACAAAGATATAGACTCTTTTGTCCGGCAATATTTAGGATAAGAAAGCTGTTGCTTGCTTTTCTTGCAGCTGTCAGGCAGGTTAAAAAAGTCGTTGGAAAACTAATATGCGGGTATGACGGAACTGGCAGACGCGCCGGATCTGGGTAGCGTTAATACAGTGGAGTCTTTGAATTACTTAGATAGCGGACAGGCTAATAAGAATTTGAAGCCAATTTAGAAGACGATATTCCCGAAAAAACGAGATTTAAGCTTGACAATTTTGTTGAAATATAGTATAATCTAATTATGGTTGTTGGTGATTTGATGTAAAACGTCAAAAATTTAATATATGCACCTGTTGCGAAATTGGCATACGCGATAGATTTTGGCGGCGTTACTATAGTGGGGTTTTCCCCTGCGGCTGTCATGCAGGAAAAAACGGCAGAATTTTAATATGCGCCCGTGGCGGAACTGGCAGACGCGTTGGATTTGGACAGCGATACTACTGTGGAGTTTTGCTGTAGCTGTTGAAAAGTAAAGAACCGACAAATCGGAGTTTATGGAGGTAAATATGTTGACATATTCTATTATTGTTTTTTCAGTAACAGTACTTTTGACAATATTCGGTGCTATTATTTATAGTGGCAATACAAAGCTGATACACTCTTACCACCAAACAAAAGTAACCGATAAGAAGGAATACGGCAAAGCTTTCGGCAAGTCCGTGTTTGTGCTTTCAGCAACGACATTGCTTAGTGGTATCGTTGCTTTATTGGATGATTCTGATATGATTGCAATTATCGCTGTTGCAATTCTTGTTATTGGCATAGGTATTGGTATTGGCTGTATTGCTGCGGTACAAAAGAAATATAATAAAGGCATTTTTTAACTGCCCATTTGTAGTGTTGTTTATTTGTTGAGAAAATAGGAATTCGCGGGGATTAAAAATGATACAAAAAATTAATTTGAAAGATAGTGCTAACTCGATTGATGAGTTGTTTTTATATAAGAGAATTGGCACGCTTAACAATCACATGTTGAATGTGTTACAGGCTGAAAATAGGACTCTGGATTTTCATATACACGAAAATTCCGACGAAATGTTTTATTGTATTGAGGGCGAGTTTGATATTGAATTTGAGGATGGATTAACACATCTGCATGATGGTGATTTTATAATTATACCCAAAGGCACAAAACATCGTCCTGTCTGCAAAACCTTAGTCAAGTGTCTTTTGATTGAGGTGGAAGGAACTTTAAATAAGGACAATACAGGCGGTGCCTACAAAGATTAAATTGATTTCTATTCATCAAATTCCTGTTTGTTAGGCAGACAATTTTATATATGCGAATGGCAGAACCAGCAGGCACTTCGGATTTGGGCGGCGTTACTACAGTGGAGATTTATCTGCTGCTGTCAAGCAGATAAGAAATCGGCAGAAACTTGAATAAGCGCCCGTGGCGGAACTGGCAGACGCGTTGGATTTGGGTAGCGTTATTTTAGTGGAGATTTTTGCTTGACAAACACACGAAAATCTTGTATAATAATATTATTACTTTATGCTTATTTGCGATTTTATGTTAAATGATGAAAAATAATACGCACCTGTGGCGAAATTGGCATACGCGATAGATTTAGGTTCTATTTCCGAGAGGAGTGCAGGTTCGACCCCTGTCAGGTGCACCACACAAACCGTTTTGTTAAGCCGATTGGGACTTGATGAGCGATTTCATTTTTTATATATGCCGTAACATTTTGTTATCTCATCTTCAAAGCTATCGTTTCTATAGTTTTGAAAGTTGCCCTGTTTTAGGGCGGTTGTTTTTTCTCTGTCGTATTCTTTGTTTTATGCGGCTCAATTTTTGGCGTCAAAAAGGTGATCGTTAGGAACTTTATATGATCGATATGTAACATTTCGCTTTTATAAAGGAGTATATATGGACATAAATTTAGAGCCTATTTTAATTGAACAAAAATCGGTTTTTGCTCGAATGATGGAATTATACAGTTACGATTTTTCCGAGTTTTCCGATGATGACATAAACGAATACGGATATTACGGGTATGATTACATTGACGATTATTGGATTGAAGAAGGAAGATATCCATTCTTTATTAGGGTGGATGAAAAGCTTGCGGGATTTGTTTTGATCCGCTCCTGCTGTGAATATAACAGCTTGCCGCATCCTCATAATATAGCTGAGTTTTTCGTGATGAAAAAATACAGACAAAAAGGGATTGGGCGAACGGTTGCCATAAGAATTTTTGATATGTTTCGCGGCGGGTGGGAAATATCCCAGCAGATTAATAATCTACCCGCTCAAAGCTTCTGGGGCAAGGTAGTTGCGGAGTATACAAACGGAGATTACAATACGTTTACTGAAGCAGGAGCAGATAAGGTCGGGTTTACATTTGATAATTCGCTTTATTAAATCCCGCCGTATTCTTTGTTTTATACGACTCAATTTTTGAAAAGTATTTATTAGATTCTTTGTCAACTAAAACAGGAGACTATATTTTATGATGATTTTTTTAGATAGTAGTATATTGTGTTCGAATTATTACATGAAAGGTCCTTCCTTTGACATCATCAAAAAAGTTGGATCGATTGTTTTTGGGCAAATTGTTGTGGATGAAGTTTGCAATAAGTTTCAAGAAACACTTAAAGAGCAATATGCAAAAATGCAGCGTTCTATTGAAGATGTAAATAAAATAGTATCTGTGACAATTGATGTTCCTAACGAGATATTAGTTTTGGAGGAATGTAAAAAGTATAGAGATTTTTTAGATATGTATATTATCGAGAGTGGTATGACCGTGCCGGAGGAATACCCATCAATTTCACATGAAAAAATTGTTAATAGGGCGCTTCAGCGAAAAAGACCATTTAAGTCAGATGGTAGCAGCGGTTATCGTGATTACTTAGTGTGGGAAACCTGCCTTCGCTTAGCAGAAGTATATGCGTATGAGGATATTCATTTTATTTCAAGCAATACTCGTGATTTTTCTGACTCAAATGATAGAGAAAAACTCCACCCTGATTTGTTGAATGATTTAAAAGAACGAAAGATATCTGAAAATAGATTCTATTATTGGACAAGTCTTAAAAGATTTATCGACAACTGTGCGGGTATTATTGCAGCAGATATTGATAAACGAGAAAGCATTATTTCAGAAATACACAATAATGTAAACGGATTTATACAGCCAATAAATCAATTTATAGAAAAAAAGTTATTGTGTATGAATATCAATGATCAAGATATTTTAATACCCGGAACTAATGCTGTTTTGATTGGTTTTGATGAATTATCAGATTTTGTTATTGAGGATATCTCTAACTTAAATGAGAACGAATCAGAATATTTGCTTGATATATGCATAGATGGAGTTGGCATTGTTGAATCAAGCTCATATACACAAGAAATAAAAGAATTTGAGGATATTGTGTTTGACATCGAAATTATCAATCAACACGGAAACGGAAAATGTACTGTAAGAATGCTTGTCGGTATGAAAGCACATTTAAGAGCTCTTTACAATAAAGCCAAGAAGCATATCACTTCAATTGAGCTAGACTATCTTGACGATTACAACTGTCCATACTGCCCATATTGATTGAATCTTTTTGAACGTTGCATTCAATTATCTGCTATCAACGAGTTTTTGTATCATTTACTCCACTCTGATGCTAGAGCCTGTTCACATAAAAATCCTTGACAAGCGAATAAAAAAGGTAAAATAGAAGTATGAAAATAACAAAAAAACAATTTGCGAAGATAGAGCATTTAATGCCTAAGCAACGCAAAAAATCAACTATATTAAATTATGTATGCGCAATTCTGTATATAATTGAAAACGGTTGCAAGTAGAGGCCACTGCCAAAGGAATTCGGCGATTGGCATACGATATACGTCAGATTTAATCGTTGGTCAAAAAAGTACAATTGGCCACTTTTTTGAAGAACTCCAAAACAAAAGTACAATTGACATCAGAACCGAAATCGTATGCGTTGACAGCACAATCGTAAAGGTTCACCCGGACGCTGCGGGAGTAAGAAAATCTTGCGGTGAGCAAAGTATCGGACACTCAAAAGGGGGCTTACAACAAAGATGCATTTGGCTTCCGCGTCTGTCGATTTTGCGTTAGCATTTCATCTTTCTCTAGGAAATAATCATGATGCTCCAGAATGGAGAGATTTGATCGGGAATATAGTTTCGCACGATAAACATCCGCTGCTTATGGATCGCGCTTACGAAGATGAAGCAACGCGCCGAGCCGCATTGGACAGCGGATTTATTTCCGCGGTTCCGCTGAAGAAAAACCGCAGATTTCCTTGGAAGTACGATAAAGAACTATACAAACGCAGAAATGAAATTGAAGGATATTTTCGCCG
>CAJUMS010000093.1 GCA_910587465.1 uncultured Oscillospiraceae bacterium | reverse complement strand
CGATCTGATACTACGCTGCTGAACTGCATTACGGGCTTTCTTGACCCGTTTGGACGGTTTATCGGAATGGACGGCGTTATCGTGACGGCATTTCTGCTCGGACTTCCCGCGAATGAAATCGTTATCCCGCTTATCGTGATGACCTATATGCAGCAAGGCAGTCTCGCGGAGATTGCCCCCGCACAGATGCTTGATCTGTTTACGGCAAACGGTTGGACGCCCGTGACTGCGCTGTGCGTGATAATTTTCACGCTTATGCACTTTCCCTGCTCCACCTCGCTGCTGACGATAAAAAAAGAAGCAGGCGGCTGGAAATGGGCGGTTCTGGCGTTCGTTATCCCGACGGTGTGCGGTGTGGTTATCTGTGCCGTTATCGCAAATATTGCGAGGCTGTTTTGTTAGAAAAAACACCCCGATCTTCATATGAAGATCGGGGTGAAATATTATTTTTTAACAGTGCTTGTTATCAATGCTTGCGCTTGAAAACGCAAACTACTGCCAGACTTACAAGTGCAGCTGCCA
This sequence comes from uncultured Oscillospiraceae bacterium, assembly GCA_910587465.1. GTDB lineage: Bacteria > Bacillota > Clostridia > Oscillospirales > Ruminococcaceae > CAG-115. Next base: position 9,016 of record CAJUMS010000093.1, on the reverse strand, counting down.
TACCCGCCGCGGGGAGACCGGCACCTGTGGACGGGTTAGATGTATCGGGAGATGCAGACGTAGCGGGTGTATCGGAATTATTGCCGTTATCGTCCGAATTATCGGAACCGTTAAGCTTTTCGCTTGTAATGATGTACTTGCTAAAGCTTGAAGCAGTAAATACTACTATTCCGTCTTCAACCTTGCAGTCGATCTCCGTATAGCTGCCGTTGTTCTCGACGTGGTATACGTAAATCGTTTTGCCAACAAGAGCCGCCGGTACGGGAATTCTTACGGTAACAGCAATCTTGGGCTGAACCTTGTTTCCGTTGCCGTCTGTGAATGTGAGATCAAATGTAAATGTATTTCCGGTGGTCTCCTCAAGAACGGGTTCTGCTTTGAACTTGATATCGTCAGCGCTGTCAAACGCACCCGCGGGAGCCGTTACTTCAATATCCGTATCCTCATCCTCAAACTCAATGGAATTGTTGTCGGATGGAGTGGAAGGAGCAGTCGGGTTATATGGTCTTGATATATCCGGCGCGGGAAGTGTCTCGTCGGGAGTAATCTCTCCAACGTCGCCGGAAGAGGTAGAACCGCCCTCTTTATCAAGATCAGCACCTGTATTATCAGGAGCCTTATCGTTAAGCTTCATAAAGCCCTTAAGATCGATAGTTCCGTCATCTCTGCGCACAAGACCGCCAAATACCAGCGTCTCGAACATATCCGCGGTGATTTCCTCGTTTACGCTGTTCACGCTCTTGGAGCCGTTCCACATATAGTTTGTTTCGCTAATGTAATCGGAACTGTCATTAGTGTTCGTTTTGACCCTATCTGAGTTCCCATTGCCATTATTTATAAAGGACACACAATTATTAACCTTGAACGCAGTAGCAGTGCCCGCATTATTGGTGTACAGATTAAGGTTATACTTGCCGTTGTTGAACGACGAGCAGCCGATTACCTGAATGTCGGGACAGGAGTTCGAGGTGATACCATCCGCCTTGTTATTGAACGCAACGGAGTTGATGAGCTTATGACCGCCGGGAAGATTATCACCACCCAGCTTGAAGCCGTTACCGTTACCCGCGTCAGTGCCGTCGAGCAAGAAACCGTTGTTGTATGCGATACAATTTCTTATAGTAACAGAGCCGATAGAACCCGAAGATACCTTAGCGAACAGATCCCAACCATCGTCGGCGTTGTTATAAGCCGCACAGCCGTCAAATACGTTGCCTTCGCCGATAGTCAGCTTTGCAGCGAAGCCGTCTGCGTCCTCATAACCCGCGTCAGCGTTGTTAAAGGAAGTGCAGTTGAGGATAAGGTTGTTCTGCGGTCAGAGATCGCGCGGGTCATTGCTGTCTCTGAATGCACTGATCTGAATACCTGTGTTGCCGTTATTGTATGCATCGATTTGATCGAGCGTGTTGTTGTTGCCGCAAACACGGAAGCCCGCCAGACCGTTGCCCGAATTGGTTACATCAAAGCCCTTCATTACCCAGTAGCTGCCGCCGAGCCTGAAGCCCTCGCAAGCCTTGCTGAAATCGAATACGGGTCTGGAAGCCGCCTCGGGATCGGCGATCATTCTGATGGGTTCATTAGCGGTGCCGTCAATTCCGCGCTCTATACGAACGGAAGAGGTAAGGTTGTAGGTGCCCTCCATTACTACGATAGTCTGACCGGGTTTAACAACCTTTACTGCGGTATAGACATCAAGAGGATAATCGGAACCTCCATTGCCCGTAGACTTGCCATGAGGCGCAATATAAAGGTTCTTCTGATTTGCAAACTTCGTATCATAGTTTACCGTGATCTCAACGGTTATAGGATCACTGTTTGCCAATCTCTTGCCCTCTCCAAGGTCCTGATCGGGATCGGGGGTAAATAATACCGTTATTCTGTTTCCGTTTCTCTTTGCAAGCGTAAGTTCTCTTTTAAACAGCTCATTTGCTGTTAACATACCGTCTTCATCGGCTACTCCGTTTAATGTGATCGCCGCAGTACCGTTAACGTTAGCGTTCAGCATAAGTGTATAATCTTCGGAATTAGCAACAGATGCCGAAGTAATATTTATTACCGGCGTCACCTCCTCAACGGGCATTTCCTCTGCGGGAGCGTCGTCTGCGGGAGCGATAGTTGTAAGTACAACGTTCGAGAAGGTTGCCTCTGCGTTTCTGGAAGCGAAGAAGCCTACATATACGTTATCTTGGTCAAGCAGGCTGAGCGCGTTGGGATCATAGAACTTCTGCCTGCCGATAACGGTCTTGCCGTCCTGCGCGTAATAAGTCAGGAAGTAGCCCGTGTTGTTTCTCTGAATCTCAAAAATGAAATCTGTGATCTCGTAGATAGTTCCATCTATCTTATCGGGATTAGTAGCGTTACCAACTATATTGTACGTACCCTTAGCACTGCCGACAGCGGAAAATTCCAGCGGATACTGAGTTCCGGGAGCCACCGCTTTAACGGTATCGGTGTCTGCTACCAGAAGCTTGGGCATAAGCTCGGGAGTAATTCCGAGCTTTGTATTTACACCAATTCCGAGCTTCATGCTGTACTTGGTGCCAATTCCGTCATAGCTTACCTTGCCGTTTTCATCGTCCCAAGTGTATTCCATTTTGGATACTGCCAGCATATATTGGTTTGTCCAGTGCGTCGCCTGTCCAAGCTTTTCGGGAAGGCTGTCAATAGCCAGCATTCCGAAGCCCTCCTGACCGTTGCTGTAAGTCCACGAATCAATATGAACATTGGCGCGGAGCGTGAAGTTAAGGTCATTGGGAATAGCTGTGTAATAGAACGAAAGACCGTCTGCGTTATTTGGCTGAATCTTGCCTGCCGTAGAAATAACAGTGACCTCGCCGTCCTCGTTCAGGTTACCGCTATATTTGTTAGCGGAAGATGAGCTTGCCGAAGGTCCGTAATGGGTGTGCGCCCATACGCGCTGTTCCTCAGCAGTGACCTTGGCGGTAACGCCTGCGGACTGGGCACCCTCTTCCTCGCCGCGTACAGCAGATACCGTGAATTCGGGAGTATCGCCGACAGTAAGACCTTCTACCGTAAATGCGGTAGTTTCGGTCTCGCCGACCTTTTCACCGTTGCAGTATATGTAATATTTGTCAGCTTCGGAAACTGCACTCCATGCGATCGCCATTTTTCCGCCGCCCATGCTGGTTACGGAAGCGATAGTGGGCTTGCCGAGAGGGAGCGTGAAATCGCAGCTCGCATCTGAAGCGGCATCTTTATCGGTCTCGCCCTCACGGGAAAGAGTTGCTGTGAAAGTGTATGTATCTGTTGCGGTAGGAGTGAACTCAAGTGTGTGCTCGTCTTTTGCAGCAAGAGAGCGCTTGGTATCAACAACATTGCCGTCACTATCCAACATTTTCACAACTACTTCATCACCGCCGTCGGTGCCGACATTAGCGTTTACAGTTACTTGGATTTTGCTGCCCGATGCACTAACATCATTGATTACGGGAGCTGCGACATTACCCCAGTCGCCGCGAACTATCTCGCCGGCGCCGGCTGTAACCTCGATCTTGAAAATGTAATTGGTCTTATCCACGTTACCGATATAGTACTTACCCGCAGCAGAAATATCAAATGTGTCAATATAGGATACATCATTCTTTCCTGTAGCGGCAGCAGTCCTGCCAACTTCGCTGCCTGACTGGTCGAACAGTGCTACATAACGTCCTACATCACCGGAAAGCCACCAAACCTTGGCAGTCGCAGGACCTGCAACAGTGAACTCGATGCTGTTCACAAAGGAATCGGTTTTCGTACCGCCGTTGAAATTAATTCTCTGTGTTCCCGCATAACCATCGTCAAAAGACTTAGAGCTAGTGTCAAATCTGGTGTTCTTATCTACGTGTATTTTAAAGAAATCTTCTGTACCCGCCGCCACAGGCTCCTGACCATCGGTAAATGTTCCGTTGTTCTTGTCCTGTACATTCGTAAGCTTTGCAGCATCCAACTCATACGTCACAGGCGCGTGTTCCGTAACCTCAATCTTGAAAATGTAATTGGTTTTATCCACGTTGCCAATATAGTACTTCCCTGCAGCAGGGACCTCAAATGTGTCAATATAAGATACATCATTCTTTCCTGTAGCGGCATCTGTCTTGACAACTTCGCTGCCTGACTGGTCGAACAGTGCTACATAACGTCCGACATCACCGGAAAGCCACCAAACTTTTACAGTCGCAGGATATTTAGCAGTAAATTCAATGCTGTTCACAAAAGAATCGGTTTTCGTACCGCCGTTAAAATTAATTCTCTGTGTTCCCGCATAACCATCGTCAAAAGATTTAGAACTAGTGTCAAATCTGGTGTTCTTATCTACATGGATTTTAAAATAGTTATCTGTACCAGCAGCCACAGGCTCCTGACCATCGGTAAATGTTCCGTTGTTCTTGTCCTGTACATTTGTAAGATTTGCAGCGTCCAGCACATAAGCTCCATTATCCGCCGCCGTATCCTCCGCGCGTGCTATCGGGCTCAACGGTATCAACGTCAGCAGCATAGCCAGCGCCAGTAAGACAGCGGCAAATTTGTTTATGCTTTTTGTCTTCATAAGATCCTCCTTATAAAATGTTACTTAAACGGACTGTTCCGCTTAAATTACTTTAAAGATACCATATTTTGTGATGTTTGTCAAGGTTATGCACATTGTACAAATTAACGAACTAAAGCAAAAAGAAATGTGCATTTTGACGAATGGTATCCTTGCGGACATTGTCCGAAAATGCACGTTTCTTCGCATTGCGGAGCGGTTGTTATTTCGTTACACAAGGCGTTTCATAAACCATTTTCAAAATGCTCATTAACCGAAAAATACATAAACACAACCGTAACGGATATCCCGCAGCAAACGCAACATATTGCGGTTTACTGCACAAAAAAGCCCCCGGCGTGAATTACGCCGAGAGCCGTATCAATTCCACCCGTATTCGTCAACGTTACCGAACAGCTTGGCGACGTTCGCGCGAAGTCCCGCGTTTTCGGGCTTTTCGAGACGCGCGTCGGTGCGGAGTATCTCCGTGGCGAGTCTGTCGATCTCGTTCAATTGTTCCGAGTCGTCGGCAAGGTCGGCGACCTGCATAGGCGGCAAACCGCTCTGCTCACGACCGAAAAAGTTGCCCGGACCGCGCAACTGCAAATCGATATCCGCGATCTTGTAGCCGTCGGCAGTGTCGACCATTGCCTTTGTCCGCGCCCGTGTATACTCGGACTTGCTGTCGGTCATCAGTATGCAGAAGCTCTCCGCCGAACCTCGCCCGACGCGCCCGCGGAGCTGGTGAAGCTGCGAAAGTCCGAACTGCTCCGCATTTTCGATAAGCATAACGACCGCGTTCGGCACATCGATACCAACCTCGATAACGGTCGTCGAGATCAGGAGCTTGAGCTTGTTGTCGCGGAAATCGTTCATCACCGCGTCCTTGTCTGCCTGCTTCATTTTGCCATACAGCAGACCCGTCGGTATTCCCGCGAATTCGCCCGCCGTAAGCTTGTTATAGTACTCTATCGCACTCTTTTTGTCGCTTTGATCATTCTCGCTCTGTTCCACTCTCGGACACACTATAAACGCCTGCTGTCCCGCCGCGATGTGCTTTTTGATAAAGTTGTACACGCGCGTATGAAAGCTTGAATTCACCGCGTAGGTCTTTATCGGTATACGCCCCTTGGGCATTTCGTTCAGTATCGAAACGTCCAAGTCGCCGTAAACGATAAGCGCGAGCGTTCGCGGAATAGGCGTTGCGGACATTGCCATTATGTGAGGATTAGCACCCTTTTCGGCAAGCGCGGAGCGCTGTCCCACACCGAAACGGTGCTGCTCGTCCACGATAACCAACCCGAGCCGCTTTATCTCGACCGACTTCTGTATCAGCGCGTGAGTGCCGATAAGCACCTCGATCCCGCCGCTTTCGGCAGCCTTGCGCATGTTCTTCTTTTCGGCAGCAGTCATACTGCCCGAAAGCAGCCCGATAGTAACCCCGAGCGGCTCCAGAAAGCCCGCGAGCGTGTCGTAATGCTGACGGGCAAGCACCTCGGTCGGCGCCATAACTAGCGTTGTAAAGCCGTTGCACCTCGCGAAATACGCCGTGGCAGCCGCGACCAGAGTTTTACCCGAGCCTACGTCGCCCTGTATCAGCCTGTTCATCGGGAACAGCCGTTTCATATCGGCAATGCAGTCGTTGACGGCGTTGATCTGCGCGTTGGTGGGGATAAACGGCAGCGAGGCGTAAAAGCGGTTCATATCCACGTCCGCCATTACCGCACCCGAGAGTGTTTTGCCGCGGTTCTTGAGCTGAGACAGCCCGAGCTTGAGCGTGAGCAGCTCCTCAAAAACAAGGCGTTTCCGCGCCGCTTGGTACTCCTCACGGCTTTTCGGGAAGTGAATTTTCCGCATAGCCTCGTCCGCGCCCAACAGTCCAAACCGCACTATCAACTTTTCTGGGAGCCTTTCCTCGCGCTTCACCACCGTGAGCGCGGTTTTCATATTCGCAATAACAGCCGCATTCGTAAGCCCCGCCGTAAGCGGATATTTTGGTACAAGTCCCTCCTCGGTCGGAAGCACAAACTGCGGCGAGCTAATCTGCAAGCCCATAAGATCGCCGCCGATCTTGCCGTAGAAAATATACTCTTTGTTTAATATCAGCCTGTCAAACGTATACTGCGAGTTGAAAAACACAGCCGTTATCTCGCCCTCTCCGTCCGTCAACAGCGCCTTGTACACTGATACCTTACCCGAATACCCCGACGGATAACGCTTGCTTGCCACAACGGCGCGAAAGGCGCAAATCTCACCGATCTCCGCCTCGCGTATGCTCTTCGTATTAGTAAAATCCACATAATCGCGCGGGTACAGCTCCGTAAGCCCCTCAACGGTCTCAATGCGGAGCTTTTTATACAACTCCGCCCTTTTCGGACCCACGCCCTTGAGATACGTTATTTCCATTTCACGTTACTCAACCGAGATTATGTAGTAATACACGGGCTGACCGCCGTTTACCAGCACAATGTCGATATCGCCGCTAATTTTCGCGCGCAGAGCCTCGTAAGCCTCGTTCGCGTCCTCGTCCGAAACGTCCGAGCCGTACATTACCGTAATGTAGCTCGACGCGGAGGTAACAAGCCGCTTGGTGAGCTTTATCAGCGACTTCGTGAGGTTCTTCTCGGTGAACACTATCCTGCCGTTGTCCATCGCAAGAATTTCGCCCTGCTTTATCTTGTGACCATCGTACTCACTGTCACGCACCGCGAAAGTTATCTGTCCGCTTGCCACGTTGTCGATAGCCTCGGTCATAGCGCTTCTGTTCGCTTTGAAATCGCCCTCGGGATCATAATTCATCATCGCCGAAATGCCCTGCGGAATGGTTCTCGTCTGCAATACGCAGACGTTCCTGTCCGCGAGCTTGACCGCCTGCTCCGCCGCCATGATGATGTTTTTGTTGTTCGGCAGTACGAAAACGTTATGTGCGGGTGTCTGTTCAACTGCCTCAAGAATGTCCTCGGTGGACGGGTTCATTGTCTGACCGCCGCGAACAACATTGTCAACGCCCAAATCCTTGAACAGCGCCTCAATTCCCGCGCCTGCCGCAACCGCTATAAATCCCGTATCCTTTGTCGGCTCAACGGGTGCTTTCTTGTGGCTCTGAGCCGCCTTGTCCGCTCTGATAAGGCTCTTGTGCTGCTCGCGCATATTATTGATCTTTACCTTGGTAAGCTCGCCGAACTTCAAGCCTTCCTCAATAGCCTTTCCGGGGTGGTCGGTGTGGACGTTCACCTTAATAAGCTCCTCGTCGTCAACGACTACAACGCAATCGCCGATAGTCTCCAAATAAGCGCGCAACGCCGAAATGTCCTTTAAAGTATTGCGCTGTATTGAAAACTCGGCGGAGTAACCGAACTTTACCTCCTCCTCGGCAGCCGCAACGGCAGCGGGAGCTGCGGGCTTGACCTCATCCGCGCTTTCGATCATAACGCCGTCCGCAATAACGCTGAGCATACCCTCAAGTATCACGATAAAGCCCATACCGCCCGCGTCCACAACTCCGGCCTTTTTCAGCGCGGGGAGCAGCTCGGGTGTCTTTTCAAGCGATACCTTGGCCGCCTCGATATACTCCCCGAGGAACTCAGCTGCCGAAACTTTCTTTTCGGCAACGGTAACAGTATTCTCGTAACCCTCTCTCGCTACCGTGAGGATAGTACCCTCAGTGGGCTTCATGACCGACTTATACGCCGCGTCAACGCCTATTTTCAGCGCCGCCGATAAGTCAGCAGCGGAAGCGGTCTCCTTGCCCGACAGCCCCTTGGACAGCCCTCTGAAAATCAGCGACAGTATAACGCCCGAGTTTCCTCTTGCGCCGCGAAGCATAGCCGACGACGCCTTTTTCGCGACCTCGCCCGCCGTTGCGCCGTCGGAGGTGTTTTTCAGCTCGCCGACCGCGTTCTTGATCGTCATCGACATATTTGTTCCCGTATCGCCGTCGGGAACGGGAAAGACGTTCAGCTCGTCAACCTCCTGTCTGTGATTGTAAATATTGTTCGCTCCCGAAATAACTGCGTCACGAAGGAGCTTTCCCGAAATCGTCATCTCTTCAAATTTCCTTCCTTAATATTAAACTCTTATGCTGTCCACATATACGTTGACCTTTTCCACGCCGATACCCGTACTCTGCTCCACCGTATATCCGACCTTATTTATTATCGACCTTACCACCGCGTTCATATTCACTCCGTACATGAGCGAAATATGCAGATCGATAAGCAGCTTATCCTTGACGAACCGCACCTTTACCCCGCGCTCAACGGCACTCTTGTCCTTTTGCCTCAGCGGAAACGCCGCCGCAAGCGTTTCGCGGATACCCGACACGTTCATTGATATCACGCCGAAACACTTTGTTACCGTATTCCCGATAAGCTCTGAGAAATACTCGGGCGATATCGTTATCTTCCCGACATGATTTTGCAAACTAACCATAGAACCTCCTACTATAATATATTTATCGGGTAAATCCACGGCAAGCCAGCCATGGTT
>CAJUMS010000092.1 GCA_910587465.1 uncultured Oscillospiraceae bacterium | reverse complement strand
TTATTATACCTTATTTTTCACCAATTTGCAACAGGTTTGTGCGGTGTTGCCTTAGTATGAGATCAAACCTAAAGGCGACTTAAAGAAGAAACGGCGAACGTCTTGTTCACCGTTTCGATTTATATATTCTTTGTAAGTACCCGCACTTAGTTAAGCTTTGCCACAACAAGACAGAAAACGGAGCGGCAGACAACCGCTCCGTTTTTGAATTATACGTAATATTGAGCCTGTGCGCGAAACATTTCCGAGTATATACCGCCGTCGCGGTTCACAAGCTCGTCGTGAGTACCAAGCTCCTTAATAGTGCCCTCGCTGAACACGGCTATCCTGTCGCAGAATTTGCAGCTTGAAAGCCTGTGAGAGATATACACGGCGGTCTTTCCGCCGACCAAATCGTTGAACTTGCAGTATATCTCGTATTCCGCTACGGGGTCGAGCGCCGCAGTCGGCTCGTCCAGTATCACCACGGGAGCGTCCTTGTAAAGCGCCCGCGCTATCGCGAGCTTCTGCTGCTCGCCGCCCGAAAGCTGCACGCCGTCGCGGTCAAACTCGCGGAACATCATGGTGTCGCGCCCCTTCGGCAGTGAATTGATCTTGTCAAGCAAGCCGACCTTTTCAAACATCGCGTCCACAGCCTCGTCGCTGTCCTCCGCGCCGAGCAGGATATTATCCTTTGCCGTGAACGACAGCAGGCGGAAATCCTGAAATACCACTGAGAAAAGCTTCATGTATTCGTCGTAGTCATACTCGCGTATATTCACGCCGTCGATAAGTATCTCGCCCTCGTCGGTATCGTACAGCCTGCAAAGCAGCTTTATAAATGTGGTTTTTCCCGCGCCGTTAAGCCCGACTACCGAAAGCCGCTCTCCCGCCTTAATGGTGATAGATACGTTTTTCAGCACCCGCACTCCCGTATTTGGATAGGAGAAGCTGACATTGCGGAACTCTATCGTGTGCGGAGTTTTTAAGTCCTCCACGCGGCGGTCGCCCTTTTGAAGCATGGGCGGATATTCCATAAGCTTCACGACCTCGTAAGCGTAATTGCAGCGCTTGACGATATCCTGATACCCGAATACAGCCCCCTGAACCGAAGCGTTGAGCGTGCCTCCCGCCGAAACGAGCTGCGAGAACGTTCCGATAGTGATCTTGCCGAAAATAGCCAATGCTCCGAGATAAAGATAAGTGCCGAAATCGCGCAACGCCGTAACTACGGCATCGAGAATGTCCAGCGGATATATACGGTTTGCTCTGTCCTCGTTGAACTCCATTATACGGTCCGTTTGCTCAGTGGATTTTGTGAGGAGCGTGTCCGCCGCGCCGTATATCCGAATATCCTTTCCGAAGCGGAAATTCTCCAGCTCCCACAGGACATATACCCATACACGTTCCACCTTTGAAAGTCCCGTGAAAAATTCTATCTCTATCTTGTTCTTACGGCTGTTGATGACTGCCGAGACCACCAGCAGCACCGTGATTATCAGCAGCATCCACGGAGCGTTGACCGCAAGCACCGCCGCCACTCCGAAAATTTTCAGAACGTTTGTAAGAATGGTAAAGAAAGCCGTGGATATCCCGTGTACTCCGTTGGAGTAGTCCAAGCCCTCCCTGCCGCGGTTTATCTGGTCTAGCGCGTCCTTGTTTTCGGTGAGCGCGAAGTCCATTTCCATACAGCGCTGCGATATCTCCTCGGATACGAAGTTGTAGAATTTGTCCGAGTATTTTTCCAGATGTATCGCCAGCACGGAGTTTATCAGCGATACGACTACTCTCAGTCCTATCATAAGCGCCGCGTATGTGATTATCCGACGCAGATCGCGCTCGGGGCTTATCAGCGAATCCAGAAGCAGCGGCATAAAGATTATTTCGGGAAACGGCACGAGAGCGCCGATCACAACGTTTACCGCCGAAAGGATAAAGTAAGCCTTGTCGAATTTCCAAGCGACGGGGAAGAAGTATTTCAGCGTTTTTCTTACCGTTTGCTCGCGGGGCTTATTTTGCGTTTGTGAATTACTCATGAACGACACCTCCCTCAATGACCTCGGCGGGCGTTTCGTCATCGACGTAATATTGTGCCTGAACGCGGAACATCTCGGCATACGCGCCGTTCCTTTCGAGCAGCTCCTCGTGAGTGCCGTACTCCACCATTTCTCCCGCAACGAACATCGCTATATTGTCACAGAAGCGCGTGGAGGAGAGCCTGTGCGATATGTACACGGCAGTTCTGCCGCCGATCATTCCGTCGAAGCTCTGATACAGACGGTATTCCGCGAGAGCGTCAAGCGCCGCCGTCGGCTCGTCCAGAACCACTATCGGCGCGTTTTTGTAAAGCGCCCGCGCCAGCGCCAGCTTCTGTTTTTCGCCGCCCGAGAGGTCTACGCCGTCGTCGTACAGCACCTTTAAAAGCTCGGTGTCCATACCGTTGGGGAGACCGTCGAGCTTCTCGCCCATTCCCGCGTCGCGCAGATACAGCTCCGCGAGAGCCTTGTCGGTCTTGTCGGCGGTGCGCATTGACACGTTCTCGGAGAGCTTGAACGCAAACAACTCAACCTCCTGAAACGCGGGCGCGAACAGCATATAATATTCCGCTCTGTCAAACTCGCGGATATCTATTCCGTTGCAGAGGATACGACCCTCTGTCACGTCGTACAGCCGCAGCAGCAATTTTATAAAGGTAGTCTTTCCAGCGCCGTTAAGTCCGACAACGGCGAGCCGCTGACCCGCCTCGAGCGTTAAATTGAGGTTTTTAAGCGCGTATTTTTCCTGACCCTTGTACTTGAACGAAACGTTCTCAAATTTGAAAACGTATCTGTCCGCCTTGGGTACGGGAACGGTCTTTTTGCCCTCGTCGGGGTTCGGGATATCCATAAAGCTGCGGAAGTCGTCAACGCGCGAGGAGCGCTCCCGCATACCGCCAAGCGCCATCAAAAACTGCTGTATGTTGCCCGAAAAGGTCATGGCGCTGCCGCTGTACAGAATAAAGTCGCCCACGGACAGCCCGTTCGCGAGCATATCGTAGATCAGCCAGCCGTAAATTACCGCGTTCTGGATCAATAATATACCCCATGCGAATATAGAATTGTAAAGCCAATACTGCCTTGACCGCTTCCATCGGCGAAGCTCGTCCGCGTTGACCTCCTTTTGCTTGCCGCCTAACCATTTCCTCATTCCGTAAAGCCTTACGTCTTTAGCATAGGAAAAGTCGGTGGACACCGTGGACATATACTCCAGCTTGCGCCAGTTTCCCGCCATAGCGTCCCACATTACCGCCTTGTCCTTTAAGCGCCAGCAGTCGAATATTTCGAACTGTATCACCGACAGCACCAGAATGACCGCGACTATCCACGGACTGAGCGTGGAGATAATGCTCACCGCCGCGATAATACAGGTGAACTGTACTATCATTGTGTGCATATCCTGCATAAGACCATGTACGCCGGTATTGTTTCCCGCGGTGGCGCGCTTCGCCTTTTGCAGCCTGTCGAGCATATCGGGGGTTTCGAGCATTTCATATTCCATTCCGAGAACCTTTGCTATACGCTCCCTAACAATGCAGAGTCTGATATAATACCGCCCCAGATCGAGCTTTTTCCTTGTGAAAGCATTGAGTATCATCATTACAAGCTCGACCGCCGTCGTTCCTATTACGAGATACACCAGCGGCATGATGTCCTTGTTTTCCACAGCCGCCTGCCGCTCAATGATATCCACGACAAGCTTTCCTATAAACGTCCAAATGTAGGACATAGACGCGCCCGCGATCCCTCCCAGAAGCAGCAGCCATATCATTGACTTTCTGTATTTCAAGAACGCGCGCATGATATACCCGCAGTTGCTGAGCACACCGTATTCGCGGTGAAGCTCGTCATCCTGCTCCTTCTTTTTTTCCTTAAAAATAAACATTTCGTACATCCTCCATTACAGGTGACACACTGTGAAATTTATTTCCTTTCGGTCTGTCTTATACCAAAACCTGCCAGAGCGCTGATGATACGTGAGAGTGTGCGCCCTGCTGCATTTTCCCGAACGTCCTCCCGAATACGGGAATATCGCCGGAAACGCAATGTGTACGCTGTACGGCGGTAACGGCGCCATATCCGTTATACGGCGGTAACGGCACCGTATAACAAAAGCGTACATATAGATATTTTAGCATATTTTTGCCTTTTAGTCAAGCTTTTTGTTCTAATGTAAAGGTGCATAACACAATAAGTCTTTTTTTGAACAATGTACGAAATGTGTTCTCAGCTAAAAAATATATCTCCTAATAGGCTTATTAAACTAATTCGGAGATAATATTTGTATAATAGCCGACGAACACCACATCATATACGACAAAACTCTCAATATGCTAGGACAAGCCCGACAAGGTCGCATCATATTCGTCGATTGTGTCCGGAAGATTTGCTATATCGGGGCGGGCGTTGTTATCGCGCTCTTCCAAAGCCGCCTCGGTGCATTCTTGATAATCTGTGGGATATGCGTTTACAGGCTCCAATTCGATAAGATCGCCGCCGGTCCTGGTCTTCGGGCAAGCTTTCCGGAGAGCTATCGGTTGATTCCTGAGAATTGTCGGTCGATTCGGCAACGGACTCGCTGCTGCTGTTTTGTTCACTTAACTCTGGAGTGCTGTCCGTGAAATTGCTTGTACCGTTTGTCGCGGTCGTAGTGCTGTTCTACTTATATATCGAGGGTTACGACGAAATTCCCGTCTGCCCGCAAGTCGTAAAAGTCAGTATCATCATTGCCGTCACAAGAATACCTATTGCTTTTTTCATAGTGATCTTCCTTTTAAAATAATAGACTTTAAGAGTTTTAATACTCTCGGCGTTGACTTTTTTCTTTGTTTGTATTATAATATATTTAGTGGCAATAATCAATGGCCTTGTAAAAGAAAAAGCGGTATATGCCACACGCATCGCCAAAAAGTGTAGAAAAGTGAGAGGTTTCACAAAATGGACACACAAAAACGCGAAGATTTGCGGGTACGTAAAACAAAGCAGTCATTACGCGGAACGTTCAGGGAAATGATCTGCGAAATGGACCTCGGCGAGATAACCATTAAAGAACTTACCGCGAGATCGCAAATCAACCGCAAAACCTTTTACCTGCATTAACAATGCCTTGACAATGTGATGACCGAGCTTGAAAACGAAATCGCCGATAATTTTATCCGGCGTAAGGTCTCATATGCCAATATGATTGATATACGTAATCTGGTTCAACGGTTCTTTGAATCTGAGGCAAATATGCCGCTGCTTCATGAAAGGCCGATCTGCAACGAAAGCTATCGCTCCGTCTGGAGCAGGATAAACGAAAAGGTAATGCGTCACAGAATGGCAACCAACAGCGGAGTATTCGAGATCGGCGAGTACAAGGAAAATCTGATCTTTGCTTATTTCGGAACGAACTCTACCTTATTATACAAGCAATGAGTCGAGAGCGGTAAAAGGCTTCCGTTAGATGACCTGATCGAAATGGCGGCAAAGCTTATCTGCGAGAGAATGTCGGGCGTGACCAAATCATAGCGCGTTCGGGGGTGTTATTATGTGGATATTATTTGCGTTTGGCTCCGCGTTTTTCGCGGGAATAACCGCGATACTCGCAAAATGTGGAATAAGAAAAACGGATTCGGCAGCGGCGACCGCCGTCCGCACTGTCATTGTACTTGTTTTTTCTTGGATAATGGTATTTGTTACGGGTTCACAGACGACGCTCGGCACCGTTTCGGGAACTTCGTGGATATTCCTGATATTGTCGGGACTGTCAACCGGTGCTTCGTGGCTCTGCTATTTCAAGGCACTTCAGCTCGGCGACATCAACAAGGTAGTACCTATTGATAAGTCCTCGGTAATACTTACGATACTTATGGCGTTTATTTTCCTGCGTGAGGAAATAAGCGCCGCAAAAGCTGTCGGCGTCGTTCTTGTCGGAGCGGGAACGTTTATGATGATCGAAAAAAGGGACATTACCGAAACCAAGTCCGCAAAAAAGAACTGGATACTTTACGCGGCAGGTTCGGCAGTATTTGCGAGCCTTACCTCCATTCTCGGAAAAATTGGTATTTCCGACGTTGAATCCAACCTTGGCACGGCGATACGTACCGTCGTTGTGCTGATAATGGCATGGGCAATGGTGCTTTTGGCCGGAAAAATAAATACCGTAAAAGGTATCCCGAAAAAAGAAATGCTCTTTATCACCATGTCGGGAATTGCGACGGGCGGCTCATGGTTGTTCTACTACAAAGCTCTTCAAGACGGTCCGGCAAGCGTTGTGGTCTCCATAGATAAGCTGAGCATAGTTGTGACTGTCGTATTTTCATATGTAGTCTTTCGGGAAAAGCTTTCCAAAAAATCATTGGCAGGACTTGTGCTGATCGTCGCGGGAACGTTGGCAATGCTGGTATAGTATCAAACAATTATTGATATTATCTTTGAAAATACCGAAAAAATACAGTACACATTATATTTGACATCTTGTCAACTAAATGTATATCGTCCCGATTTTCTTTACCAATACGATTTTTTCATACTTCCGTCACAATAGCATGAAATAATATGGTATAACGGTTTAAGCAAATGAACAAAAGGCGGGTGAACTGTTCTAGATCGCAGAAAGGAAATAAAACAGCTTGCGGAAGAGTTTAAATGCTGTCAAAAGGTTTTATTGGCATTGGGCGATGAAAAGCGTCAGCATCTTATCCTCAAAATGATCAAGAGCGCAGAGTGCAGCGGAGTTCTAGTAGGAACGTTCACGGAAAAACCAACCTGTCACGCGCCGCCGTATCACATTACTTGCAGATCTTAAAGGACGCGGGTATTTTAAAAATGCGCCGCGAGTGCACAAAAAACTATTACTATTTTGATGCGGACGCGGAAGCAATGAATTTTCTTAATCAATATGCCGGAGCACGCCAAGCAATTTATGGAGAAGCTGCCCGACCGCAGCGGAAAAAGGATTCTACACCAAACTTGATCTCGGTATTGTAAAGTATAATTTTGAAGTCGGAGCGGGAAAAGACCAGTTTGAATGGGACTATTTTTTGAAAAAGAGGAAAAACGTATGAAGCATAGTTTGGCGGATATGTCACGAGGCATTGTAAACGGTAGCGTTCCGTCTGTGACAGCATACTGGTTTGTTTTGGGGCAAATTTCATCCGTTAAAACCATATCAATACTCCCTTTCCGGTTTAATGTTAAGCGCATATCTGCGCTCTTTTCGATTATATTATAACAGAAAATCGGGAAAATTGCTTGCCTGTTTCCTTTGAAAAGTTGCACATTCGTATTATGCCGCTGTATATCCAAAAATCCATACTGCCTTTAACATTCCGCTTTTCTCCTGAGCAACATAACCGCGAAACTTATTCCACACAGAATGATCTGCCCAGCGACGAAGCTGGTGTCGCCAATCCGATTTTAAACAGAGTTACTCCCGCCTATCTGCTCATTATCCACGATGCGGGAAGCCTTACCATAGCGTTAAGCGCCTGAACCAGCATAACAAACGGAAGTCGCACTCTGCCGTTTGTTGATTATGTTGTTTTCACAAAATCAACAAGTCGCTGAAAATGGTTTGCCGCCGAGATTTTACGCCCGACGGCAAGAAATGAGGTCAATCAATTAGAAGTTGTCTGAATTAAAAATATCCCCGGACACCCGTAAACAAGCTCTTATCTTTTTTTAAGAACAAATTTGCTTGTTAGGTTCTGAAGCGCGGTCGCTTGACCGTTGAGTTCCTCGGAGGAAGCTGCCGACTGCTCAGCGGTAGCTGAGTTGGTCTGAACAACAGACGAAATTTGGTCTACGCCAATGTTCACTTGTTCAATCATCGTTGCTTGCTCGGTTGAAGCTGTCCAAATGTCGTTAATCAGTTTAATTGTCTGATTTGTAACGTCAACGGACGAGTTAAGCGCCTCCGCAGTTTCTTCAACAATATGCGAACCGCTTTCAACCGCTTCAATGGTTTGCTGAATGAGTTCGGTTGTATCGGTGGCAGCCTCTGCCGACTTGGACGCAAGGTTTCTGACCTCATCCGCAACAACGGCAAAGCCCTTGCCGGCAGTACCCGCTCTCGCAGCCTCAATAGCGGCGTTAAGCGCAAGAATGTTGGTTTGAAACGCAATATCCTCGATTGTCTTGATAATGTTCGAGATTTCGTTCGATTTATCGGAAATGTTGTTCATCGCAATAACCACTTCCTTCATATGCTTGTTGGATAGCGACATCTTTTCGCCCGTTTGATTTGCCTTTTGATTAGCTTCTTCGGCATTTTTTGCGTTAGTGTCAACCTTATCTTTAAGCGTTGAGATGATGCTTGCAAGCTCTTGGATAGAAGAAGCCTGTTCGGTGGTTCCCGACGCAAGAGACGTAGCTCCGTTGGAAATTTGTGCAGCGCCTTGATTAACATTTGCGGCAGAAATATCGATCTGCTGCATAGTATCTGACAGTTCGTATGCAAGACTGTTCAGCGCTTCGATTATACTCACAAAATCGCCGTTAAACTCTATCTGTTGATGAATGTTAAAGTCACCGTCCGCAAGCTGTTTGCAAAGGCGCGAAATTTCGCCCGTATAACCGTTTAGTGAGTTTATTGTGCGGTTGATCGAATCCGCAAGCTGACCTGTTTCATCATCGGACATGTGCTTAACGCTGACATTAAGGTTACCCGAAGCCAAAGCGTTCATAACGTCAACCGTTTTCTTAATGGGGTTTGCAATGCCGTTTGCGGTGACAGTGCAGTTAATAATGGCAGCCGCAATCACAATAAGACCTACAATAATCGTAATAACGATAGCGAGTGTGGTTTCGCTCATCCACTCATTAACCTCGGTTGTAACTCCGATTACCCAACCGTCCGTACCGCCAATCGGAGAGTAAGCAAGGTATCTGTCAACACCGCCGCCGCTGACTTTGCCGCATACGGTGCTGTTAATGTCGGTCATTGAAATTGCCTGTTTTTCAAGCTCGCTGCAGCAGTCAAACTCTGCGTTCTCCTTGTGAGTGTGATTGATGTTGTTCATTCCTTCGTCAACGTATTTCTGGTCCATGCAGGCGATATACGTGCCGTTTTCGTCCATAATGTATGTTCTGCCAGATTGACCTACATGAATTTCATCAATAATGTCGTGAAGCATAGAGCTATCGATACCGAAATAAACAACGCCGATAAGTTCACCGTTATTGTATCCGCCCTTTTTAATGGGAGCGCAAAAGTAAATGATCGGTTTGCCGCTAACGTCCTGCGGACCAAACACAAACTCTTCGTTGCCCATACCTTTTATGTAGCAATGGTCGGTTCTGTAATCAATCACATCATCAAGAGTTTCATATCCCCAACCGTCCTTGTCGATATAACCACGTTCGGCGAAGCCGTAGGTGTCGGCTCTTTCTTGCAGAAGCTCAAGCTTTTGCTCTACGGTGAAATCATCGCCCATACGCGGATCCATACCGATTTCCTTGACAATCGCAACATAACGGGACAAGCGGTTCTGCAGGCGTACGCTCGTCTGAAGAGCAAGCTCCGAGAGCGTGGTCTCAAGCGTTGCTCGAGTGCTGTGGAAGTTCAGATAGCTGCCTAAAATGCCGATTACAGCAATGCCGATAACAACTACCAACAAAATTCGCACAAGCAGCTTGCCTTTAACAGTCTTTAGGATTTTCATATCGTGCCCTCTTTCCTTGGAGTTTTAATTATACCGTTTTTTGTATGGTATAACTTTAATTCTAGCATATCGGATGCGGTTTTTCAAGATTTGACACTTAATTGACGTAAAAATCACTTA
>CAJUMS010000091.1:1034-9809 GCA_910587465.1 uncultured Oscillospiraceae bacterium | reverse complement strand
CAAAAAACTCGTTTTTTTTGAGAAAATTGTGTAAAGTTATATTGACAAAATCAGTCTTTTCGACCGCGCAAATCTTTTCCCACTGCTCGTCTGAAATATCTCGGCTTGAATCCACCTCGATCTTGCAATCAAGAATATCGTCCGCGCCGAGTCTGCAAAGCGCCTTTTTGATCGCAATATCTTCACACGGCATTTCCGCATATTCAAACAAGCCGCCGTAGCCGATCTCAACCATCACAAACGCGTCAGGATCATTGATATACGGCGGAAACGTTGTTCCGTTGAAGTTTTCCTCAAACGGAATATCCTCGTTAATAAAGAGCTTTCCGTATTCCGTGTCGATCCCCGTGTCGGATTCCAGTAGCTTTCTGCCCTCATCAATAAGCCACTCGCTGTTGTTACATTCGGATTCGGAGAGTCCTCCGCGGATGTTGAGCATATGGATCAGTCCGATGCGCTCGATATCGTCCGTGCTCTCTATCAACGTAAAACGCGCGAGGTTGTCCGTAAGGTTGATAATGTTTTTCAAACCATATCCGATTCCCGTTTCCTCACATGACAGTGCGGCAAGGAACTGTTTCCTTTCCAACTTGTCCAGCCCGTCAAGCCGCTTGCCGAGATAGTTGAGCGCGTCAAGATTTACATCGCAGTCCGCAAGCACGGATAACTCCGAAGGCACAATTTCAATAACCGTAGCCATCGGTGCGAGATGTTCCGGATTCATTCCGATCTCGCCGAGCTTTTTCGACAGCTCCGTTTCCGAACACGGGAATCGTATTTCTGTGCAGTACGGGCTGTTCTGAATTGTTGCTTTGATCATGTATACCTCCACTTTTCGACAGGGCGTTATCTCATTCCCATATCCATATCTTCGCTGGGTTCATCGACCGAGGTTATATTGACGTACTCGCCGATGATACTGAGCGCTTCCTCATAGCTGCCGCTGCCGAAGACCTTTTCCGTCATTTCGGTCGCTTCCGTTGACATACCGTTTCTTTTCAGAGTTTTCGCCGCGATTCCGACAAGATTATAGATGTTTCCATTTTCCCCGATCAACGGGCAGTCGACCGGAGCCCGGCTGGCAGGCTTCGCGTGCTTATTTTCGTTGCTCATATTGATTCCTCCAAATTTATATTTCAAGCCCGTCAAGGCTTGGTGACCGATTATATTTCCGAATTACGTCGGAAAACAAAAAAGGCGCCCGTAAATTACCTCTCATTTTATACGAGAAGCAATTTACAGGCGCTCATGCTTGTATGTTTATTATATGTGCAATCTGCACAGTTTCAACCGCAAAAATTTTGTTGCGAAAAGGGTTCAAATCCCGTCTACATCTTTTTGGTAACAACCCTGTATAACAAAAAAGACCCATGAGTGATTCCTCGAAATTGAGAAATCATTCACAGGTCTTTTCGTCAAAATATCCAATTTCAACCAAGAAAATTTTGTAGGGGAGGGTTCAAGTCCACTTTCGTGTCGAAAATATCTGTGGACCGTGAATCCTGTTTTTCGCAAGATTTATGCCCACAAATGGCTTTGTACAGCCGTTTGTGGGCATAATATCTTTTTGGTAACAATTAGTTGGCGGAGAGGAAGGGATTCGAACCCTTGTGGGGTTTCCCCCAAACGGTTTTCAAGACCGCCTCGTTATGACCACTTCGATACCTCTCCGTATATATTTCCAAAAATATCTCCGACAATATATAATTATACACCAAAAAAATAAATTTGTCAAGCACTTTTTGCAGATCACACTTGAATTTTTCTGAGGAGTTTGCTATAATGTAAAGGCAGATTATATAAAGGGGGATTTTTATGAGTAATGTTACCTATCAATATATTAAGACGAACAAAGATGTGCAGACTTACATTAACTACGCCGATGCGGCGCTGTCGTCCATTGGATATACGGAGCACTCGAACGCGCATGTGGAGCGTGCTGCGGCGACTGCGTTCATGATACTGGATACACTCGGCTACGATGCGCGGACGTGCGAGTTGGCGCAGATAGCGGCGTATATGCACGATATCGGTAACGTCGTGAACAGGGTCGATCACGCGCAGACGGGCGCGGTTATGGCGTTCAGGCTGCTTGACTGTATGGGAATGCCCGCAGATGAGATCGCGCGGATAATTTCCGCTATCGGTAACCATGACGAGGGCTCGGCAGCGCCAGTCACGCCTATCGCGGCGGCGCTTATCATAGCGGACAAGTCGGACGTCCGCCGCAGCCGCGTACGTCCCGCGGAGCGTGAGCAGGCGGTCACGACTAACGCTCCGCCTGCCGATATCCACGATCGTGTGAACTACGCCGTGGAAAGTTCGTCGCTGGCGTTCTCAGATGATAAAAAGGAGCTTATCCTCACGCTGAAGATCGACCTGCACATAAGCTCTGTTATGGAATACTTTGAGATATTTCTGTCACGTATGAGCCTGTGCAGGACGGCGGCAAGCTCCCTCGGCGTAAACTTCGGGTTGGTCATAAACAATTCGCGAATACTGTAAATTATTGCCAATTGGTTAGTTTGACAGCTTTCAACAGACTTTTGAGCGTGATTATGGAGAAATTGCCCAAAAATAAAAAACCTCTTGCAATTCCGCAAAATATAGTGTACAATATAAATAGTGCTTACAAGCCGTATTGATTTCCATAATTTGACAGGAGATAAGGGCAATGAAGAGTTTGTGTTTATCGTTCAGAAATTTGGCTGATGTTTACGGAGTAAGTGCATACAAAATCCGGTTTTAAACCTTAGCTGTGTATACAATATGCAGCTATTTTTATTTTGAGAGGGGATAGTTATGTCTGCAAAAAAAGTTGCTGTCATTATGGGCAGCGACAGCGATTGGGCTGTTGTTAAGAAAGCGGTAGTCGAGCTGAAAAGCTACGGCGTGGAATATGAATGCCACATAATGTCGGCGCACAGAACTCCGCGGTTAGTGTGCGATTTTGCCGAGAACGCGAAGGCTGCGGGCTTCGGCGTAATAATCTGCGCGGCAGGAATGGCGGCTCACCTTGCGGGAGTCGTCGCGGGACATACTACGCTGCCCGTTATCGGTATTCCGTGCAGTTCGAGCAACCTCGACGGTCTGGATGCGCTGCTCGCGACGGTTCAGATGCCGTCGGGAATTCCCGTGGCTACGGTCGCGGTGGACGGCGCGAAGAACGCAGCTATCCTTGCGCTCCAGATACTGGCGGTGTCCAATGAAGCGCTGGCGGCACAGCTCTCGGTAACGAAGCGTCAGATGATAGATCAGATCGCCGAAAAGGACAGAAAGCTGCAAATGGAGCTTGAGGAGCTGTAATTATTTGAATTCAACCGCGGGTTGAGAAATCGCGTTGGCTGTAAAAACGGGTTATTGCTTTCGGAGGGAAAAACACGGTATAATAGAGCCGAAGGGAAGTGGTTTTATGAACCTTGATACTATCGGCGAAAACATCCGCGCGTTCAGAAAGCAGAACGGACTTACTCAGGAGGAGCTTGCGGGGCGGCTGGGCGTGACGTATCAGGCGGTGAGCAAGTGGGAGCACGGTACGACCGCTCCCGATATCTCGCTGCTGCCCGAGCTCGCGGCTGTCTTTGGAACGAGCATTGACGCGCTGCTGGGATACGCCGCGGAGAAAAAGACCTCCGCGTGGTACGAGGAGCGCTATAAGGGCGCGGAGTACTATTGGGGCGTAAAGCCGTCGTTTATGTGCCTTGAGGTGCTGAGAATACTCCCGCCCGACAGACCGTTAAGGGTTCTCGACGTCGGGTGCGGCGAGGGCAAGGACGCGGTGTTCTTTGCGAAGAACGGGTATAAGGTGAGCGCGTTCGATATCACGCAGTCGGGTATCGATAAGGCAAAGCGTCTTGCGGAGCGGCACGGGGTCGGTATCGACTTCTTCCGCGCGGATATTCTGGATTATCGGCTCGAAAATGAGTTCGATGTGATATTCTGCTCGGGGGTGCTGCATTATGTTCCCGAGGATCTGCGCGGAGATATACTTGATAATTGGAAACGGCACACTGCGGCGGGCGGTGTGAACGCGCTGAACGTGTTCGTCGAAAAGCCGTTTATCCCCAAGCCGCCCGATCACGAGCCGGGACTTCGCCAGAGCTGGCGCTCGGGAGAGCTTTTAGGGCACTTTCACGACTGGCGGTTCGAGCGGTGCGAGGAGGTCATATTCGACTGCAACAGCAGCGGAGTTCCGCATAAGCATTGTATGGACACTCTTATAGCTGTAAAGGAAAGCGAGGCGTAGGGATGGACTTTGGACTGCCGACATTTCTCGGACACGATCTTGAGGAATGTGCAAAAATGTGCAGTGAGCTTGGTCTTCGGTTCACGGAGCTGAGTATGGACTTTCCCGAATATCAGCCCGAGCGTGTTGACGCTGGCGAGCTTTCGCGGATAGCGAAGGAGTATGGGATCTATTATACGGTGCACCTTGAGGGGGCGCTCAACCCGTGGGAGATAAACGACAGAGTTGCCAAAGCGTACACCGAAACAGTTCTCGATACTCTGGACCTTGCCAAGAGGCTGGCGATACCCATGCTGAATATGCACTTTCACGAGGGCGACTGCATCACGCTCCCCGACAGAAAGGTCTGCCTGTACGAGATGTATCCCGACGAGTTCAAGGCTAGGCTTACTGCGTTCCGCGACGCCTGTACAAAAGCTGTCGGGGATACGGGGATAGTGATAACCATTGAGAACACCCGCTCATTTATGAGGGAGTTCGTCGCGGAGGGCGTTGGATTGCTGCTGGAAAGCCCCGTATTCGGGTTGACGTTTGATACGGGACACGACGCCGCACAAGGTTTTCGGCAATTTCCGCTTATAGAGCGCAATATCGAACGGCTGCGGCATATGCACCTGCACGATTTCAGCTCCGAACGCGGCGATCATCTGCCGCTCGGTGAGGGAACTCTGGATATCGGGCGGTATCTGAAGCTCGCCGATAAACATAACTGCCGCGTGTTGCTTGAGACCAAAACGCCCGAGGGCGTTCGGCGATCGGCGCAGTATATCAGGGAAATAACAAGCAAATGAATTGCTGTAATAATGAAATATAAAAGTAAACGGAGGACAAAAAATGGCTAATGTAACAAAGGGCGCACAGCTCTACGAGGGAAAGGCAAAGAAGGTATTCGAGACGAGCGATCCCGATCTTGTTATCGTGGACTACAAGGACGACGCTACGGCGTTCAACGGCGAGAAGAAGGGCACTATCGTCGGCAAGGGCGTTATCAACAACAAGATGACCAACTATATGTTCGGGCTGCTTGAAAAGGAGGGCGTTCCCACTCATCTGGTGGAGGAGCTTTCCGATCGCGAGACGCTGGTGAAAAAGGTGGAGATCGTGCCGCTGGAGGTCATTGTGCGCAATGTTGCCGCGGGCAGCTTCTCGAAGAAACTCGGTATCGAGGAGGGCAGAAAACTCTCCTGCCCGACGCTGGAATTCAGCTACAAGAACGATGATCTCGGCGATCCGTTCATCAACGACTACTACGCGCTCGCGCTCGACCTCGCAACTAAGGAGGAGATCGACACTATCGCGAAGTACGCGTTTAAGGTAAACGAGTTTATGCTGAAGTTCTTTAAGGAGATCAACGTTGATCTTATCGACTTCAAGATCGAGTTCGGACGTTTCCACGGTCAGATTTTGCTCGCGGACGAGATCTCGCCCGATACCTGCCGCTTTTGGGATTCGACAACTCACGAGAAGCTCGACAAGGATCGTTTCCGCCGCGATATGGGCGGTGTCGAGGACGCTTACAACGAGATGATGAGAAGAATTTTCGGCGAGAAGTAAATTTTAAAGGTGAAAAATAAAGATGTTCAATAGTATTCACGAGGAATGCGGAGTTTTCGGCATTTATACTAATAAGCCCACAAACGTGGCAAGCTCCGCGTATTTCGCGCTGTACGCGCTGCAGCACCGCGGACAGGAGAGCTGCGGTATCGTAGTCAACGAGCGCGGCGTTTTCAAGACCCATAAGGGCTTGGGACTGGTTAACGAGGTGTTTACGCAGCGAGTTCTGGACGAGTTTGAGGACGGGCATATCGCCGTCGGTCATGTGCGTTATTCAACGACGGGCAACGTCAACACCGCCAACTGTCAGCCTATCACAGTGCGGCATATAAAGGGTGCGTTGGCGATAGCGCATAACGGAAACCTGATAAACGCGTTAGATCTGCGCCGCGAGTTTGAGATGAACGGCGCGATCTTCCACTCGACGAGCGATACGGAGGTAATTTCCTACGCGATAACGAAGGAGCGCCTTGAGTGCGGCTCGATTCAGGAGGCTGTGGAGCGCGCCATGTACAGAATAAACGGCGCGTATTCGTTGTGTATAATGTCGCCGAAAAAGCTGATAGCGGCGCGCGATCCGCACGGGTTCAGACCGCTGTGTCTGGGCAGACTGCCCAACGACGAAGGCTATGTGGTGGCAAGCGAGACCTGCGCGTTTGACAGTATCGGAGCGCGGTTCGTCCGCGATATCGAGCCGGGAGAGATAGTCGTTATCGACGAGAAGGGCATTGACAGCATCAAGACCCATTGCGGAAAGCCGTCGTCGATGTGCGTTTTCGAGTTTATATATTTCGCGAGACCCGATTCGGTCATTGAGGGCGCGTCGGTGCATAAGGCAAGGCTTCGCGCGGGGCACTTCCTTGCCGAGGAGCATCCCTGCGAGGCGGACGTGGTTATCGGCTGCCCCGACAGCGGTCTTGACGCGGCGCTCGGCTTTTCGCAGACCTCGGGAATACCGTACGGGGTCGGGTTCATCAAGAACAGATATATCGGCAGAACGTTTATTCAGCCTACACAGGGAATGCGTGAGAACTCTGTGCGCATAAAGCTGAACGCCATACGCGAGACAGTAGAGGGCAAGCGCGTGGTGCTGGTAGACGACAGTATCGTCCGCGGGACGACCTCGGCGAAGGTAGTCAAGCTGCTGCGCAACGCGGGCGCGAAGGAGATACATATGCGTATCTCCGCGCCGCCGTTTATCTCGGAGTGCTATTTCGGTACGGATATCGACAGCAAGGAGAACCTCATCGCGAACAAGCACACGGTAGAGGAGATCGCGGAGATAATCGGCGTGGACAGTCTTGGATTTCTCAGCACGGACGCGGTGATAAAGATCGCGGAGGACGCGCATTGCGGCTTCTGCCGCGGCTGTTTTACAGGCAAGTATCCCGTGGACGTTCCCGATGAGTTCCCCAAGGATAAGTTTGAGACGAAGTTTGAAGAATAATAAACGTCGGTTTTCAGCCGACGACCTTGGCGTTTTTTGCTCGAATTGCCCCGATGGCAATTCGGTTTTGCTGCGCAAAACACGCAAAAAGCCGCACGTTGCTGCAACTCAATAGGTTGTAGTGCAATTTATTGATAAGGAGTTAATATGAAAAGTTACAGCGAGAGCTACAAGGCGGCGGGCGTTGACGTAACGGCGGGTTACGAGTCGGTTCGCCTGATGAAGAAGGACGTTGAGCGCACGCAGACGGCGGGGTGTATTTCGGGAATAGGCGGCTTCGGCGGGCTGTTTCAGCTTGACCTGAGCGGAATGAAGGAGCCGGTTCTCGTGAGCGGCACGGACGGCGTGGGTACTAAGCTGAAGATCGCTATGCTGATGAACAGGAACGATACGATAGGTATCGACTGTGTGGCGATGTGTGTGAACGATATCATTTGCTGCGGAGCTAAGCCGCTGTATTTTCTGGATTATATTGCTATCGGGAAGAACGTTCCCGAAAAGGTAGCGGAGATAGTCAAGGGCGTTGCGGACGGCTGCGTTATGGCGGGTTGCGCGCTCGTCGGCGGCGAGACCGCAGAGCATCCCGGCATGATGCCCGAGGACGAATACGATATCGCGGGTTATTCGACGGGTATCGTGGATAAGTCCAAGATAATTGACAACACACAGATTAAGGCGGGCGACGCTATTATCGGTATCGCCTCGAGCGGCGTACACTCGAACGGATTTTCACTCGTGCGCAAGGTGTTCAACATCAATGATCAGAAGCTCAAGAGCTTTGTTCCCGAGCTTGGTCAATCGCTTGGAGACGCTTTGCTCACGCCTACGAGGATCTACGTCAAGCCCGTGCTCGAGCTAATATCGAAGGTGACCGTAAAGGGCGTTTCGCACATCACGGGCGGCGGATTTTACGAGAATATCCCGAGAATGCTGCCCGACGGCATTTCCGCGAAAATCGCAAAGGGAAGCTGGACTATTCCGCCGATATTCGCGCTGTTGCAAAAAGAGGGCGGTATCAGCGAGCACGATATGTTCAACACGTTCAATATGGGCGTGGGAATGGCTGTCGTTGTCGATAAGGCGGACGCGGACAAGGCTGTTGAGATACTCAAGGCGAACGGCGAACAGGCGTTTATTATCGGCGAGACCGTTTCGGGCGACGACGGAGTTGTTTTCGCGTAAGGAATTTTGAATTCGGTGCGGCACTTTGCTGCCGCACCGAAATTTTAAAATTAAGATGAATTACGGAGGGTCTATGGGATTATTTGATAAGCTGTTCGGGAAGAAAAAGCCTGTGGCTTCGGAAAAGACCGTAAATTTTACAATTGATATTCAAGGCGATTGCTTTATCATAAACGGCAGTCGCCTTGAAGTGCCAATGCACATAGACGCGCTTACGGCGGTGCTCGGCGAGCCTCGCAGGGTGTGCTTCAAGACCAAGCCTGAGGACAGGGAATTCCTCGAAAAGCTCCACAGCGAGCCCGTTACGGACAGGGTGAATTACGCGTGGGACGAGCTGGGGCTCATG
>CAJUMS010000091.1:0-1024 GCA_910587465.1 uncultured Oscillospiraceae bacterium | reverse complement strand
ACGGAAAGGTAGTAAATACGTTCGGGATATGTATGCAGCCCGCGGATAACAAGTCTCCGTCGAACCCCAAGGGACTGTACGGCGGAACGGTGCTTATCGGCGGACAGCCGTGGTTCCCCGCGGTAATGCAGGGCGAGGACTGCGACGTAATGCGCGAGTTGTATTTCGGAGAGTATCTGCTGACGGCGGAGTATACGGACTTCTATCAGGACGACAAGACGCGCACGGAAAAGGATTTCACGGGTATTGAGATACAGCTGAAAAACAGTTGAGGAGGCTGACCTTATGAAAAAAATCGTTGTACTGGTATCGGGCGGCGGAACCAATTTACAGGCGCTTATAGACGCAGAAAAGCGCGGGGAGATAAAAGGCGGCAGGATCACCTGCGTGATAAGCTCCAAGCCCGATGCTTACGCGCTTGAAAGGGCAAAACAAAACGGTATCTCAACAAGAGTTATTCCAAGAAAGGAATATGCCGACGTTGCGTCATACACCAAGGCGGTGACGGACGCTCTTGTTGAGGAGGAAACCGATCTTGTGGTTTATGCGGGATTTATGACCATTCTTGACGAGCAGGTCGTAAAGGCGTTTCCGTATAAAATGATGAACGTTCACCCCGCGCTGATTCCGTCCTTCTGCGGAAAGGGATTTTACGGGCTGCACGTGCATGAGGCGGTGTTGGAAAGCGGCGTTAAGCTCACGGGGGCGACGGTCCACTTTGTGACCGAGGTGTGCGACGGCGGTCCTATCATTTTACAGGGCGCTGTTCCAGTTATGAACGGCGATACTCCCGAGGTGCTGCAAAAGCGTGTTATGGAGCAGGCGGAGTGGAAGCTGCTGCCGAAAGCGGTATCGCTGTTCTGCGAGGACAGGATTACGATAAGGAACGGCAGGGCTTATGTTGATTGAGGAGTAGCTATGATAACGGATATTCACAAGGGCGACTACGGCGTTGAGGGTAAAATGCGCTGTGATGTTGTATAATAAAACTTGACACCAAATTCTCAAAGAAGTATAATGCAAG
>CAJUMS010000090.1 GCA_910587465.1 uncultured Oscillospiraceae bacterium | reverse complement strand
CAGTCAGCCGGACAGGGAACGGCAAAATTTTTTACACTTCTTTTACTTCTTTATCTCACATGAGCAAATGCAAAGGTAGTCAAGCATTGTCTCGACAATGGCGTTCCTTTCGCTCCTGGCGTTGCTAATGGCAGTCAGATCGAGGAGGCTATGGAACTGGGGCTGGACTTTGTTAAGTTCTTCCCCGCAGAGCAGGCAGGTGGATTGGCTTATATCAAGTCGGTTGCCGCTCCTTATTCAAATATGAAATTTATGCCAACGGGCGGTGTTAACGAGAACAACCTCAACACCTACCTCGGCTTCAAGAAGATTATCTGCTGCGGCGGCAGCTGGATAGTTCCCGACAAGCTGATCAAGGCTTGCGACTGGGCGGGCATTACGGCTTTGTGCCGCACTGCGGTCAACAAGATGCTCGACTTCCAGATCGTTCACGTAGGTATGAACTGTGCCGACGAGAACGAGGCTAAGGATACCACCGCGAAGTTCGCGAAGATGTTCGGCTGGGAGCAGAAGATCGGTAACAGCAGCGTATTCGCAGGCACGGCTATTGAGTGCATGAAGAGCCCGTTCAAGGGTAAGAACGGTCATATCGCGGTTGCTACGAACAGTCTGCGCAGAGCGGTTTATCAGCTCAACGCTATGGGAATAGAAACCGAGAAGAAGGCGACCGAGATCGATGCCGATACAAAGGCTGTTTACCTTAAGGACGAGTTCAGCGGCTTTGCGGTTCATCTGGTTGGGAGGAAGTAAATAAATTTCATTAACATTAAGGAGAACAGTACAATGGCTAAGATAGTAACCATGGGCGAGATAATGCTCAGATTATCCACACCCAATAATGAAAAGTTTATTCAGGCGGACGAATTTGATATCAACTACGGCGGCGGCGAGGCGAACGTAGCCGTATCGCTTGCGAATTACGGTCACGACGCGGAATTCGTTACCGCTGTTCCCGATAACCCCATTGGCGCTTGCGCAGTCGCGGCGCTGAAAAAGTACGGCGTTGAGACCAAGCACATCGCTAAATGCGGCGAGCGTCTGGGCATCTACTTCCTTGAGACGGGCGCTTCGATGAGAGCCTCTAATGTTGTTTATGACAGAGCGCATTCTTCTATTTCAACCGCCGACGCTTCGGAATTCGATTTTGACGAGATATTCAAGGACGCTGACTGGTTCCACTTCACGGGTATAACTCCCGCAGTTTCCGACAAGGCGGCGGAGCTTACAGAGATTGCGCTGAAGGCTGCGAAGAAGCACAACGTTACCGTTTCCGTTGACCTCAACTTCCGTAAGAAGCTCTGGTCGAGCGAGAAGGCTCAGAAGGTCATGACTAACCTTATGCAGTATGTTGACGTATGTATCGGCAACGAGGAGGACGCGGAAAAGGTCCTCGGTTTCAAGCCCGGCGATACCGATGTTACAAAGGGCGAACTGGAACTTGCGGGATATGTTGACATCTTCAACCGTATGGCTGACAAGTTCGGATTCAAGTACATCATCTCCTCTCTGCGCGAGAGCCACTCGGCTTCCAACAACGATTGGTCTGCGTGCATTATGGACGGTAAGACGAGAGAGTTCTACCACTCTAGAAAGTACAACATCAACCCTATTGTTGATCGCGTAGGCGGCGGAGACTCGTTTGCCGGCGGACTAATCTGCGGTCTGGCTGACGGCAAGGATATGAAGGCGGCTCTGGAGTTCGCGGTTGCGGCTTCGGCGCTGAAGCACACTATTCCCGGCGACTTCAACCTTGTTACACGCGCGGAGGTCGAGACCCTTGCGGGCGGCGACGCTTCGGGACGCGTACAGAGATAATTATGATGAAGCTGTTTATTCGCGCTCATGATCTCGGGGTCAAGGGCGAAGAGAATATCGCCGCAAAGCTGGATGAATTCGGTCTGAGCGGCGTTCAGCTCGTCGCGTACAAGGCACTTGACGGAATCGCGTATACGCCCGGTTCGATAACGACCGAACGCGCGGAAGCGTTTCGCAGCACGTTTGAAGCGGCGGGTAAAACCGTGCCGCTTATCGGTGCATATTTCAATCCTGTTCATCCCGACGAGAAGAAGACAGAGAACGGCATTGCGGTGTTCAAGGATTATCTTGCGCACGCTAAGGAGTTGGGCTGTGATATCGTCGGTTCGGAGACAGGCTCGTACAACGGCGACAAGTGGACTTATCATCCGCAGAATCGTACCGAAGAAGCGGTGAATCGTGTTATAGGAACGTTCTCGGAGTTGTGCGATTACGCAAAGGATTTCGGCGCGTATGTCGGAATGGAGGGCGCTTTCGGTCATGTCTGTTTTGATGTGAAAACGCTGAACCGCGCTGTAAAAACGATTGGTCGGGACAATATCAAGATCATCTTCGATCTGTACAATTATATTGACAAATCCAACGTTGGCAATATGTATGATATTCTTGACGAGGGTCTGCAGACGTTCGGTGACAGGATATGCGTTTTCCATATAAAGGACTGCGTTATCGCGGAAGACGGTTCGCTTAAGCAATGCGGCGTTGGCAAGGGGATTTTCGATTATCCGCGCATTATCGGCGAGATAAAGAAGGTATGCCCCGATGCAAATCTTGTTTTTGAGGGCACGACGGGAGAGGATATCCCCTTTGCCGCCGCGCATTTGAAAAAATTGATCTAAGGAGAAAGCAATATGACTTTAGATATCAGATACAGCAATCACCCCGATGATTCCAAGCACTATACTACCGAAGAGCTTAGGAAGCATTACCTTATCGATAAGGTGTTCGTTGCCGATGAGATTGCGCTGACTTACTCTCATCAGGACAGAATGATCGCGGGCGGCGCAATGCCCGTTGACAAGGAGCTTTCACTCGGCAGCACAAAGGAACTGGGCACGGAGTTCTTCCTTGAAAGACGCGAGATGGGTATTATCAACGTTGGCGGCAAGGGAACGGCAGTGCTCGACGGCAAGGAATACGCGCTGGATTTCAAGGACGGCATTTATATAGGAATGGGTACGAAGGAGATCGTGTTCAAGTCCGACGATAAGGCAAATCCCGCGAAGTTCTACATCAATTCCTGTCCTGCGCACAAGACTTATCCTACGGTGTACATCACAAAGGATATGGCGGTACACAGACCGCTCGGAACCGCGGAGAATATGAACAAGCGTGTTGTCAATCAGTATGTCAATCCTGCTGTCTGCGAAAGCTGTCAGCTCGCTATGGGTATGACGGAGCTTGCGCCCGGAAGCAGCTGGAATACAATGCCTTCGCATACTCATGAGAGAAGAATGGAGGTTTACTTCTACTTCGAGCTTGAGGGGGATAATGTCGTTTTCCATATGATGGGTCAGCCGCAGGAAACGCGCCACATTATCCTTCACAATGAGCAGGCGGTCATCTCCCCAAGCTGGTCTATCCACAGCGGCACGGCCACCAGCAACTACACTTTTATCTGGGGCATGTGTGGCGAAAACCAGACCTACGACGATATGGATAACATCGGCAACTTTGATTTGAAATAATAGGCATAATTAACGTATAATCTTCGCAGAGCAAAATGCGCAGCGCGGTGTGACAGCCGCAACATAGCGCAGCGAAGTGGAGGTTGTCACACCGCAGGTAGCGCGGCTTGCCGCGCGGTGCGCATTTTGCATTTGAATAAGGAGACTTATTATGGCTTATTTAACATTAAGAGGAATCAACAAGATCTATCCGAACGGATTTCACGCTGTTCACGATTTCAATCTTGAGATCGAAAAGGGCGAGTTTATTGTATTTGTAGGCTCGTCGGGCTGCGGAAAATCAACAACGCTGCGAATGATCGCGGGTCTGGAGAACATAAGCAGCGGCGACTTCTTTATTGACGGAGAACGGGCAAATGAAAAGGGTCCGCGTGACCGCGGTGTCGCGATGGTTTTCCAGAGCTATGCGCTTTATCCGCATATGACGGTATATGATAATATGGCGTTTGGTCTGACGCTTCAGGGCGTTGACGACGATGTTATTGAAAAGCGTGTTCTGAACACCGCAAAGATACTTGGACTTACCGAATATCTCGACAGAAAGCCGAGAGCATTGTCGGGCGGTCAGCGGCAGAGAGTTGCGGTAGGACGCGCTATTATACGCAAGGTCGACATCTTCCTTATGGACGAGCCGCTTTCAAACCTCGACGCTAAGCAGAGAGTTACGATGCGTTCCGAGATCACGCAGATTCACCGCGAAACGGGAGCTACAACTATCTATGTAACGCACGATCAGACCGAGGCTATGACCATGGCGGACAGAATAGTCGTTATGAAGGACGGTTATATTCAGCAAGTCGGCACACCTTACGATCTGTATTTCAATCCGGTGAATATGTTCGTTGCAGGTTTTATCGGCGAGCCTCCGATGAACTTTATTACCGCAAAGGTCAACGACTGCAAGTTGAACATTGGCGAGACTGTTATCGACCTTGAGGCTGTCGCGGACAAGAGCGTGCTGAAAAAGTACGAGGGCGAGGAGATTGCGTTCGGTTTCCGTCCCGAGCATATAAAGCTCGTCGGCAAGGAGGATGTGCGTAAGGCATACACCATTCCCTGTACCGTAGAGCTGACCGAGCTGCTCGGTGACAATACCAATGTTTATGTTGATATCCGCGGCGTAAAGACTATTCTGAAGGTAGATCCGCATGATTCTCCGGCTGTCGACGCAAAGATCAGCTTCGCAATTCCGTTTGAGAACATTTATTTGTTCGACAAGGAAACTGAAAAGCGTATCAAGCTGAAAGAACAATAATATATTTATGGGCGAAACAACTGTTAGCAAAAAAGACCAAAAACGGCGGGAATTTATTCTGAGCGGCAAGCCTATGGCTGTTGTTTTGAGTATTTCCCTGCCGCTGATGGCTCTCGGCGCTTTTTCCTATATAAGCAGCGTGATTGATACCGTGGTCGTTGCGGCTACCGATAACAATGCCGTGTCAAGCGTTGTTATGATTTCCCAGATAAAGCAGTTGATCTCGGCGCTTGGAGCGGGATTCGCAACGGGAAGCTCTATCATCGTTTCGCGTCTGATCGGACGCGGAGAATATGACAAGGCGAAAAAAGCCGCCAACACCACTCTTGAGGTGTTCTTTGGTCTGGCTGTGCTGCTGATAGCGGTCATTGAGATATTTGCGGTGGGTATTCTTAAGCTTGGGCGGCTTGACGATAATATGATCGCGACAGGGATAGGGTATTTCAGAGTTCAGATCGTGTCTATCGGTGTGGGACTGTTTAATCAGGTGTTTATGGGGCTTGAAAAGGCTCGCGGCGCTATGAAGAACATCACGCTGATAAATATTATGTCTATGGCGCTTAAGCTCATGTTCACGATAGTATTTGTGAACTTGTTGCACTTGGGTACGACGTGGGTTGCGGGAGGTACGCTTTGCGCGGATATTTCGGTAACGATATACGCGTTGGTAAATTTGATAAGGAAAAACTATCTGTTTAAGTTCAACCCGAAGAATGTAATGTTCTCGGTAGATTTCTTTAAGCCGCTTTGTTCATTATCTATCCCCGTGTCGTTGGGGAAATTTGTGTTTTCAATGGGTAAGGTGATCGTCAACGGACTTGCTATCGACTACGGGCCCGACGCTCCGGGAGCGTTGGGAATATCAAACCAGATAAGCGGTTCGGTAACGCATCTTACTACGTACAGCGAGGATTCGGAAAGCTCAATCATAAGCTATAATCTGAGCCAAAAGTATTACTCGCGTATGATAAAGGTATTTTTCTGCACGCTGACGGTGAATCTGGTCATCACAACTATCGGATTTATATTGCTAACTGTGTTCAGCGCTCCGATCTCCATGTTTTTTGCGGGAGACGGCGGAGCGGAAAAGGCGGCGCTTATTGAAAAGATTTTTTCATATGAGCGCGTCGGGATAATCGCGCTGGGTGTAAATTCGGCGGTCAACGGTCTGATATACGGTCTGGGTTATACTAAGCTTTCGATGATCTGCAATTTGTCGAGGCTTTTTGTGTTCAGAATACCGTCAATGCTCATTATGATAAACTGCTTTCCCGATATGGGGGCGGAAAGTCTCGGTATCGCTATGCTGATCTCCAACGTCGGTATCGGGCTTATGTCGGTGGTTATCGGCACGGTGTGCCTGTTGAAGATAAAACACCACAAAACCAAAGACAACGTAAAGTTATAATTTTTTGAGGTGGAATTATGAATGATCTGAATAGAACCAATTATACGAAAAGTGTTAAAAGACCCGTAAAAATTCTCCAGTTTGGCGAGGGGAATTTTTTGCGGGCTTTTGTTGACTGGATCTTACAGAACCTTAACGACAGCGGAGTGATAAACTCCAATGTTGCGGTGGTACAGCCTATGCCAATGGGCAGAGTAGCCGAGCTTGCAAAACAGGATGGGTTGTACACCGTCTGCTTGGAGGGTATCGACAAGGGAGAAAAGGTTCAGAGCCGCCGCATTATCGATGTGCTCAGTGACTTTATCAACCCGTTTGAGGAATATGAAAAGTACCTTTCCTATGCTAAGAGCGAGGACTTGGAGGTAATTATATCCAATACCACCGAGGCTGGCATCGCGCTTGATTCCTCGGACACGGACTTTACAAAGTGTCCGAAGAGTTTCCCCGGAAAATTGCTTGCGCTGCTGAGTGCCCGTTATGAGCATTTTAACGGCGATATGAGCAAGGGGTTGGCTATCATCCCATGCGAGCTTATCGACCACAACGGTGATGAACTGAAAAGAGTAATGCTTGAGCTTGCGGGTATCAACAAGATGAGTATGGGCTTTATTAAGTGGCTCACCGAGGCTAACCATTTCACAAGCACTCTCGTTGACAGAATAGTTCCCGGTTATCCGCGCGACGCGGCTGCGGAGATATGTGAGGAGATTGGTTTTCAAGACAACAACATCGTAAAGGGCGAGATATTCCACCTCTGGGTACTTCAAAAGGATGCGTTTGTCCAGGAGAAGCTGCCCGCAGACAAGTCTGGGCTGAACGTTATCTTTGCGGACGACATAACCCCTTACAAGCAGCGCAAGGTAAAGATACTTAACGGCTCGCATACCGCGATGGTTCCCGTTGCGTATATGAGCGGTATCGACACCGTTCGTGAGAGCGTGGAGGACGATGACGCAGGCAGGTTCGTTCAGGAGCTTGTCAACGACGAGATCAAGCCTACTATTGATCTGCCAAAGGACGAAATGGACGCATTCGCATCGAGCGTTATCGAACGCTTCAAGAATCCGTTTATCCGTCATGAGCTTATGTCGATCGCGCTCAACTCCACGACCAAGTTCAAGACCCGTCTGCTGCCGACCTACAACGACTACCGCGCTAAGTTTGGCAAATCCCCCAAGCACATTCTGTTCTCGTTCGCGTCGCTCTGCGTATTCTACAAGGGCAAGCGCGGCGGTCAGGACATCGCGCTCGCGGACGATCAGAAGTACCTCGATTTCTGGAAGGAGCTCTGGACAAAGACCGATTACACAGACATCGCAAAAACTGTATTGAGCCGTAAGGATATCTGGGAGCAGGATCTGTCGGCGGACGACGATAACGTTGCCGTAGTCGCGGGCTATATCGAAAGCATTGTAAAGAACGGCGAGAGAGCCGCGTTAAAGGCTTTTCTGGGTGAATAATATGAAGAAAACTATTGTAATAACTCCGCAGGATTCCGTCGGCGTTGCGCTTGCTCCTCTTAAAAAGGGTCAGCTCGTCGAGGGAGTTACCTTGACGGAGGACATCGAAAAGGGGCACAAGTTCGCGCTTAAGGATATCAAGAGCGGCGAAAAGGTCATCAAGTACGGCGAGGTCATCGGCAGAGCAACTGCCGATATCGTGCCCGGTGAGCATATCCACTCGCACAATATGGCGACTAATCTTGAAGGGACGTTGGAGTATTCCTACAACAAAAAGGATATCGCGCCCGCGCCCGAATTTCAAAACCGCAAGGTTATGGTGTTTGAGCGTAAGAACGGAGAGGTCGGCATACGCAATGAGCTGTGGGTGCTCCCGACTGTCGGTTGCGTGAACGCGCAGGCGAGAGCCATCGCGGCGGAGTTTCTGAAGCGTCACCCCGAATTGCATGGCGTTGACGGAGTGTTCGCGTATACGCACCCATACGGCTGCTCGCAGATCGGCGAGGATCATGAGCGTACGCGCACCATTCTTCAGAGAATGGTAAAACACCCCAACAGCGGCGGTGTGCTGGTGCTGGGATTAGGCTGCGAGAACAACCGCATGGACGTGTTTAAGGAAACGCTCGGCGACTACGATAAGGATCGTACCGAGTTTCTTATCGCGCAGGACGTCGAGGACGAGCTGGCGGCGGGCGTTGAGCTTCTCGAAAAGCTATATGTCAAGATCAAGGACGACAAACGTGTTGAAAAGGACATTTCCTGTCTTAAGGTCGGTTTGAAGTGCGGCGGCTCGGACGGGTTGTCGGGTATCACCGCAAATCCGCTTGTCGGAAGATTTTCGGATTATATCGCGTCGGCCGGAGGAACGACGGTGCTCACCGAGGTTCCCGAGATGTTTGGTGCGGAGCAGCTGCTTATGGACAGAGCCAAGGACGACGAAACGTTCAATAAGA
This sequence comes from uncultured Oscillospiraceae bacterium, assembly GCA_910587465.1. Classification (GTDB taxonomy): domain Bacteria; phylum Bacillota; class Clostridia; order Oscillospirales; family Ruminococcaceae; genus CAG-115. Next base: position 1,244 of record CAJUMS010000090.1, on the reverse strand, counting down.
TTGTAAAGCTTGTCAACGGCTTCAAGGAGTACTATCAGAAGCACGATCAGCCCGTTTACGAGAACCCCTCGCCCGGAAACAAGGCGGGCGGTATAACCACGCTGGAGGACAAATCCCTCGGCTGTACTCAGAAATCGGGAACGCGCGAGGTATGCGACGTGCTGTTTGACGGCGACGCACTGTCGTCGCATGGACTTAACCTGCTGAACGGTCCCGGAAATGACATGGTCGCGGTGACTAATCTCGCGAGCGCGGGTTGTCATATGGTTCTGTTCACGACGGGCAGAGGCACGCCGTTCGGAGGGTTTGTGCCTACGATAAAGATCTCGACCAATTCCGATCTGGCGGCGCGCAAGAAGAACTGGATAGATTTCGACGCGGGCGGTATCGCGATCGGAGAGAGCTTTGAGAGTAAGCTTGAGGAGCTTATCGATCTTGTAGTCGAGACCGCCAGCGGAAAACAGACCGTTAACGAGCGCTATGGGGCACGCGATATTGCGATATTCAAAACGGGAGTTACACTTTAAGGAGAATTACTGCTATGAAGAATTTTATGGATAAGGACTTTGTCTTGAAAAATCAGACAGCCGTAACGCTGTACGAAAACTACGCGAAGGATATGCCGATTTTCGATTTCCATTGTCATCTTCCGATAGAGGAAATTTATAACGACAGAAAGTTCGCGAACATCACCGAGTGCTGGCTCGGCGGCGATCACTATAAGTGGCGCTTGATGCGCGAGATGGGTGTTGACGAGAGCTATATCACCGGCAACAAGGGAGACTTTGAGAAGTTTATGAAGTACGCCGAGGTTATGCCTTACGCTATCGGAAATCCCATTTTCCACTGGACGCATCTGGAGCTTCAGCGCTATTTCGGGATCAATGACGTCCTCTCACCTAAGACCGCAAAGGAGATTTTTGACAAGTGCAACGAGAAGCTGCAAACGCTGACCGCGCGCACACTTATCAAGAACAGTAACGTCAAGAAGCTGTTTACGACCGACGATCCTATTGACGATTTGCATTTCCACAAGCTGCTCAAGGAGGACAAGTCGTTCGACGTTGAAGTTGCTCCCGCGTTCCGCCCCGATAAGGCGATTAACATTGAGCTGCCGACTTACGTTCCATACATTGCGAAGCTTGCCGACGCCGCGGACGTAAGGATCGACGGTATCGACAGCCTGTGTGAGGCTCTTACAAAGCGTATCGAGTTCTTTGACAGTGTTGGCTGCGTATGCTCCG
>CAJUMS010000089.1 GCA_910587465.1 uncultured Oscillospiraceae bacterium | reverse complement strand
TGCCGCCGTACTTAAACGTCATCTTCAAAAACGGATCATCAAGACCGCACGCCTTCATATTCTCCTCGGTTTGCTCGAGATATTCGCACGCGTCCATTGTCATTGAATACATGGCGTTGCAGACGCTCTTGCCCGTGGTTATGTCTATCTCGGCGGTTATCGGCTTTACAAAGCGGTGAGTGTTGAATGTGGTGAGTATGCTGTCCTCGTTCTCCGCCTCCTCCGCGACGTCGAACATAAAGCGTATCTCAACGTCCTCGTCGATATCCTTGCGCCATATTTTCAGATAGTCCAGCTCGTTTGAGCCGTCGTTGTTGTAGCCGTCGGTCAGCACGAGATTTGCGTATCGGTTTACCGATGAATACGCTCCCGAAACACTGTAATAATTCACAAGATAGACCGTATTGCTCCCCTCCGTACAGCAATACGCCGTGGATGTGTTCGCGGGATTCTGTATGCCGAAGTTCAGCTTTATCCTGCTGCCGTCCTCAAAGCTTACCTCCGCGCTCGCCGCGGGGCTTTCAAGACCGTACTTTGCAAGATCGTCCGCATTTTCCTCGACGACGCTCTTTGCGGGAAGCGCGGCAAGATTGTTCACGAAATTGCGCACGGTGGTATCGCTCTGCGGAACGCCCTTGAGATCGACACTCGTCCAGTAGTACTCGTCCTTTGAGGAGACCTTCCCCTCGCTGTCCGTTGACGATACTACGCGCTTCTGACGCTCAAACGTATAATTACCGTTTTCGTTGGAAACGGCGAGACTGAGCACGTTGTCGGTCTGCTGACCCGTGATGTTTACGGTCTCGTCTACTACCGCCGAGGTGATGTCATCGGACGATGAACTGTCCCCGCCGTTCTTGGGAGCGGTGAGCATTAAGACCATCATCACAACGCCGAGCACCAGCAGCACTCCCGCCGCAATTATGACCGATTTTACGGATTTAGTAAGCTTCATTATCTATGCCTCCTGCGCACCCAGATGACGATACCGAGCACGGTCACCAGCACGGGGATAACTATACAGAGCACGACAGCAAGCACATTCGCTGTCGCGGCGTTCATCTCGAACGTCACGTTTGAGAACGTCTTGGATTTTATCGTGATACCGTCGTCCTTGCCGCTGATATTATTGAATATTCCGAGGAAAAGCTCGGGATTGTTCGCGTTGTTGTATGACAAAAAGCTGTCGCCCGATATCTGGACGGAGCCTACGACGCACAGTCTGCTCTTCGCGCCGTTCGTGTGGACGTGCGACGACATTACGATATCGTTGAATGTCCCGCTCTCGGCGGAGTCTATGCTGAAATTCTCGTCCAGACCCTCGCCGAGCGGATACAAAAACGCGTTGTCGTAGGTCGTCATCAGTACCTCGCGGTCGTTAGAGCTTCTGTCGAGAACGTACACGGGGCGGAGGTCCGCACCGAGCGTGTACAGACCCGAATCGAGCACGTCCTGCGTATATTCCGTGTCTGCTATCTCCTGCAGATGCGCGAACAGGGTCATACTGCTGATAAGGTAGTTCGCGTCGCTCTGCCCTATCCTGTAATACCCCACGGATACTCCCCAGTCGTTGAGAAAGCTCTCGACATTCGGAGTCTCCGGCTGAGAGGTAGAGGCGAAGTAGAACACATTCTTGCCGTAAGCTCCGCCGTTGTCGAGATACTTATCGAGCTTCGAGAGCTGAGACGCGTCCGGGTCAATAGAAGGCGCGTACATTATCACGAAGTCGATATCGGGGTCAATGGTATCGGTGGTGGTTAGGTTGAGCGTTTCGGTCTCGTAGCCGTTCTTGGAGAGCAGATTACGCAGCGCGGTGCTGTCGCTCTCGCCGTAGCCCTCGGTGAACGCCACTCGGATAACGTCCTCGTTTGAGACCGCAAGCATTGCCGACACCGCCTCCTGCTCGATATTAGAGCCCTCCACGACATACTGACCGTATGTCTGCAAATAGCTCTGACTGAACGAAAAGTACTCGTAAGGCGATAATATCTTATGCCGCCCCGTCTTTTCGCACTCGACGACGATATAGTTCGCAGCGAGGGTCTCACCCTTGAACTGCGAGGTATAATTCGGGTTCTGATCGAGATCGAGGTAGTTCACCTTGATGTGACCACCTGTCATTTCCATTTTCTTCAGAAGCTCGTTTATCTGCTTGTACGCGGCGCTCTGCTCCTCGAAATCCTTCTCGGTTCGCAGAACGGTGAGCGTAATATCAGTATTGAGCGTGTTCGCAAGGTAATTCTCGGTAGTCTCATCGAGCGTGTACAGCCCCGAATTCGTGAGATCGGCGGTGGTATCGAAGCGCTCCGATATCAGGCCGACGATAATATTAACGACCACTACCGCCGCGATAAACACAACAGTCAGCACTATCGATATCGAGCCGTGCTTAAAGCTCCGCGCGTTGAACTTACGCCTTGCCTTTTCGGGCTTGCTTTCCTCCGAATTTTCGGCATCAATCTCGGCGGCTTCGGTCTCCTTTATTTCTTCGGAAATAACTTCCTCTTGTATCTCCTTGTTCTTGGGAGTTTTCTTTTCTTTACTCAATCAAAGCACCCCCTCAGCTCCAGCGGCGGCGTTCGATAAACCGCATCGTCAGAAAATTAAAGATAACAATAAGGCTCACGAAAAACAGTATGTTTTTCAGACTGAAAATGCCGACGGTGAACTCCTCGTACTTGTAGAATACCGACAGCGAATTGATAACGCTGCGTATGCCTTCAACGGGAATGTAATTCGAAATTATATCGAACAAGCACAGCACGATATTCGCGCCTATGCTGCCGATAGCGGCGATCATCTGATTTTCGGTGAGGTTTGAGATGAATATGCCCACCGAGATGAATACTCCGCCCATGAGTATCATACCCACGAAGTTGCCCCAGAAGGTCGCCCAAGCGAACTCGTTGCCCGACTTGATAACCGCCGCGGACATAAACACCGCGTATACCAGCAGTATCAGCACCGCGCAGAAGAACACGAAGAACGCCGCGAGGAACTTCCCCATTACCAGTCCGAACAGGCTGACGGGGCTCGTCAGCGTGAGCTGATCGGTTTTCTGCCGCTTATCGTCCGCCATAGTGCGCATGGTGAGCACAGGTATCAGTATCATCATTATAAAGAACATCAACACGAACACGCCCGCTATCTCGGCAGAGCCCGTCGCCAAACAGTTCATCCACAAAAACAGCCCCGAAAAGCCGTAAAACACCGCCAGAAACACATAACCGAGCGGCGATGTGAAATATGACGAAATCTCACGTTTAATTATTGCAGGCATTATTTCGTCCCTCCGTTTTCAATATTTCCGTAGAAGTCGCCGGTAGTGAGCTTGAGGAATATCTCCTCGAGCGTCAGCTCGCTGCTCCGCATGAGCAGTATCGGATAATTTCTCGCCGCCATGCGCTTGAACACCTCGCGGCGCACATCCGCACCCTCCTTGGCGTTAAGCTCATACTCGAACACGCCCTTCTCGACCTCGCGGTTCATGTGTACCTCCACCATATCGGGTATCTGCTTTAACAGTGCCTGTACCTCCTTGTTCGCGCCCTCTATCTGCACGGTCAGCTTGTGATCCGCGGAGAGACTGCGCGAGAGGTTCTCGGTGGTATCGTTCGCGACCAGCTTTCCCTTGTCGATAACGACGATACGGTCACAGACCGCCTGCACTTCCGACAGGATATGCGACGACAAAATGACCGTGTGGTTTTTGCCGAGCTTTTTTATCAGCGTGCGTATCTCAATTATCTGTTTCGGGTCAAGTCCGACCGTAGGCTCGTCAAGGATAAGGGTGCTCGGATTTCCGACAAGCGCCTGCGCCACGCCCACTCTCTGCCGATATCCCTTTGACAGATTGCGGATAACGCGCTTCCGAACGTCCGATATCTTCACCAGCGAACATATCTCGTTCAAATGCGAGCGCCGCGGGAGCTTGCACTTTTTCAGCTCATATACGAAATTCAGGTACTCGTTGACCGTCATGTCCAGATACAGCGGCGGCTGCTCGGGAAGATATCCGATATTCTTCTTCGCGCCGACGGGGTCTTCAAGCACGTCGATACCGTTTATCAGCGCCTCGCCGCCCGACGACGACAGGTAGCCCGTAAGCATATTCATAGTCGTGGACTTCCCCGCGCCGTTGGGTCCGAGAAAGCCGAGTATTTCGCTTTCATTGGCGGTAAAGCTGATGTTATCTACGGCTAATTTATTGCCGTAGCTCTTGCTTAAATTTCTAACTTCTATCATAACGCTCCTTATTTAAAAAGTCAAATGCTCGCCTATATCTAAAAGGCAAAAGTTCGCCAGCCAACGGCAACTCCTCCGCTTCACTTCGTTCAGCTTCGTCGTCACCGTTGCAGATGCGATTTATCGCTTCGGCGACTTTTGCCCCTGCCTCTTTATTACACTTACAAGGATTTTTATGCGCTTTACAGCTACTTCATAATGTAGCCTTTAACATTATAAATCCCCACCGTGAAATTTAAGTGAACTGCATATGAAAATTATTGCGCGGCAGATAAAAGCTCAATACCCTTTTTAATACGCGCGAGTGCGTCATCCTTTCCGAGGATAACGGATATCTCGATACCGCCGCCCGGAGTGAACTGCTTGCCCGAGAGCGCGACGCGCAGCGGAAACAAGATCACGCCGTTCTTCACGCCCTCCGCCTCAATAAGCTTGAATAGCGCGTCGTGAACATTCTCCTGAGTGAACTCGTCAATTCCCTCGAGCACGGGGAGTATCTTTTTCAGCGCGTCGAGAGAGGTCTCGGCGTTGGTCTTCATCTTCTTGTTGTTATACAGCTCGAGCGAATATTCGGGTAGCTTGTCTATAAAGTCAACCTGCTCGGGGATATCCGTGAACAGCTCCGCGCGGGGCTGCAATACGCTGCACAGCAGGTCGAGGTCAACGTCCTCGCGCTTGCAGGTCTTGCGGATATACGGTTTTGCGGTCTCCGCGAACTTCTCTGGCGGCAGAGCGCGTACATAATGCGCGTTGATAGCCTTTAATTTCAGCGGGTCAAAGATAGCGGGCGACTTGGAGATCCCCGAAACATCGAAATTCTCTATCATCTCGCCCAGCGAGAATATCTCGTTCTCACCCTTGGGCGCCCAACCGAGCAGCAGAATATAATTCAATACCGCCTCGGTCATATAGCCCTTTTCCATAAGGTCTTGGAACGACGCGTCGCCGTCGCGCTTGGCGAGCTTGTGCTGTGCGTCCTTCATGATGTGCTCGACGTGGATATACATCGGAGGCTCCCAGCCAAACGCCTCGTACAGCAGATTGTACTTGGGCGCGGAGGACAGATACTCGTTGCCGCGCACAACGTGAGTTATTTTCATGGTATGATCGTCGACTACGTTCGCAAAGTTGTAGGTCGGCATACCGTCCGTTTTCAGCAGTATCTGATCGTCGAGAATGGAGTTCTCGACGGTGATGTCGCCGTATATCTCGTCGTGGAACGTCGTCGAACCCTCCTCGGGGATAGCTTGACGGATAACATATGGAACGCCCTCGGCGAGATTTTTATCAACTTCCTCCTGCGAAAGATGACGGCAGTGACGGTCATACATCGGCATTATATTGCTCGCCTTCTGCACCGCCGCAAGCTCCTCAAGACGCTCCTTGGTGCAGAAGCAGTAGTATGCATTGCCTTTTTTCACCAATTCCTCGGCGTAATCCTTGAACATACCCATACGCTCGCTCTGAACGTAGGGACCGTAGTCGCCGCCTACGTCGGGACCCTCGTCCCAGTTCAGTCCACAGTCGCGGAGGGTTTTGTAGATCACGTCGACAGCGCCCTCAACATAGCGCTCCTGATCGGTATCCTCGATACGCAGAATGAACTTGCCGCCGTTTTTCTTCGCGAGAAGATACGTATAAAGCGCAGTTCTGAGGTTTCCGATGTGCATATAGCCCGTGGGACTGGGCGCGAAACGAGTTCTTACTTCCATTATTATCCATTCCTCTCAATGTTGTATATTTCCGCAATATCCTCGGCGATCTGCTCTTTCAGCTCGTCAAGACACGCGAATTTGCGCTCGGGGCGCAGAAATTTCGTCAGCGAAACGGCGACCTTTTCACCGTACAGTTCTCCGCCGAAATTCAGTATATGCGTTTCCATAACGGTCTCGCCGCCGTCGACGACGGTCGGGCGTATACCGATATTCGTAATGCCGCGGTAATTCCTGCCGTGTATGCTTACATAACTCGCGTACACGCCAAAGCGCGGTATCACGTTGGTTTTGGGTATTATCTGGTTAATGGTCGGGAACGACAGCGTCCGCGCTATCTTATTTCCCGATACGACAGGCAGCTTGAACCGCAGCTCGTAACCGAGCAGCCTGTTCGCCTGTTCGATCTTGCCATTGCGGATAAGCTCGCGGATATGCGTGGAGCTTATCATCTCACCGTCAAGGCACACGTCCTCGACGATCTGCACGGCAATACCGTATTCGGCGCCGATTACCGTCAGCCTTTCGGGAGTGCCGTAGCCGCCAAGCCCGAATCTGAAATTTCGTCCGCAGCACGCGAACCCCGCGTTCAGCCGCTTATGCAGCAGCTCACGGACAAATTCCTCATCGGTAAGCGTGCAGACCTCGGCAAAATCGGGTGCGCAGATGTACTCCACGCCCATTTTCTCCATAAGCTCCCGCTTGTTCTCGAACGAGATGATGTCCTCGGGACTTCTGAACTTCGGAAGCGTGGTGTCGCAGTTGAACGTGAACACGGCCGGCTTCAAATCCCGCTGTGCCAACGCCGCGCCTATGACACCGATATGCCCTAAATGCAGTCCGTCAAAATACCCCAGCGCGACAGCCGTCCTTTCGGCAGGCGGCGCACCGTATGTTATATCAATCAAAATTATTCACCGTCAAAATCTTTTTACCGATATCAATTCATTATCGGAAATTTTCGCTGTCCCGAGGAATTCCCCTGCATACACACGGAACGTCTCGCCCTCGGGAACATTGCGCAGCCTGTTCACATCTAGCCTAACTCCGTTCAGATAAAGGCGCTTCTGCTCCTCGTCAAGGTGAATTTCGGGATAGCTCTTGAATACGCTCTCGGTCGGCAGCAATAAGCTTTCAAGCTCTTCAAGGGGCTTTACCTTAAGCTCCGACAGCGGATAAGCCTCGCCGATACCGTAACCGCACGCGCGTGTCCGAACAAGTCTCGTCATGACCGCGCCCGTGCCGAGCGCTTTGCCGATATCATCAACGAGCGCGCGGATATATGTCCCCGACGAGCAGTCAACGTCGATAACGCCGTCCGTGCCGTTGAATTCAAGCAGCTCCAGTCGCGATATCGTGACCCTGCGCGGCTGACGCTCGACTTCGATACCCCGCCGCGCCAAGTCGCAGAGCTTATGCCCGTTGACCTTCAGCGCGGAATACATAGGCGGTATCTGGTCAATATCGCCGCGGAAGCGCTCCAGAGCGCACTGTAACGCGTTCTCGGAAACGTTCACGTCACGCTGCTCGGAGCATTTCCCCCAGATATCCAGAGTGTCCGAGGTAAGCCCCAGACGGAAACCCGCGCGGTAGCTCTTATCGCTGTCGGGCAGTATCGACACCGCCTTGGTCGCCGAGCCGATAAACACAGGCAGTACGCCCGTCGCCATAGGGTCGAGCGTTCCGGAGTGACCGACCTTTTTCGTGCGAAAACAGCCGCGCATGACCGCGACAACGTCAAACGAGGTGAAGTCCTGCGGCTTGTTTACGACGATAACGCCATTTAACGGGTTCATATAATTCCCGCCTTTTTGACCGCTTGACTCGCAGCATTGGCTATCTTCTCCTCGGTGTCCTTGATAGTTCCGCCGTAGAACGAGCAGCCCGCGGCTCTTTCGTGACCGCCGCCGCCAAACTCCGCGCATATCTCCGCGACGTTGATGCGGTCGCTCGAGCGCATACTTGCCTTGTACACGCCCTTTTTCTTCTCCTTCACGCAAATGCCGATATCCACGCCCTCTATCTGGCGCGGGATATTCGAGAGTGCGCCAACGTCGTCGCTGTCGATATCGGGAATACTCTCCACGAGCGACAGCGGCACAGATACCATAGCGACGTGTCCGTCGGCAAAGTAGCGGATATTTTTCAGCACCTCCTGCTCGAGACATATGCGCCCCTGCGTTTTGAGGTCGAAATTCACATAGTTTATCATCGCGAACTCCGCGCCGCAATCTATCATCTCGGCGGCAATAATATGGGTCTGCGCAGTCGTATTTGAGAACCTGAAGCAGCCCGTGTCGGTCGCCGTTCCCGTGTAAATACAGTTGGCAAGTTCGCGGTCGAATTCCACGCCGAGCGCCTTTATGACCTCGTACACCAACTCGCACGCCGCCGCGTATTCCGGACAGACAAGCGTTCGTTTCGCGTACTCGGTGTTGGACAAATGATGATCTATGCACAGCTCCGCCTTGTCGCCGAGCGCTTTCATCTCGCCGAGCAGCTTTGTGTCGGCAACGTCCACGCAGACGATAGTAGTCGGCTCGAACTCCTGCTCCGTGACAGCCTTGAACAGATATTCAAAACGGTGAGGTATTCCCTCGGGGCAAACTGCGCGGGCGTGTTTGCCCATGCGCTGTAACGCGCCGCAGAGCGCGTGACCGCACCCGAGAGTGTCACCGTCGGGACTTGCGTGCATGAGTATCAGATAATCGTCGTTTTCGCGCAGAAAATCCGCCGCCTGTTTAACATCAATTTTCATCGGCGTCCTCCCCGCTGTTATCGTCCGTATCCTCGACGCGCTTGGGCAAATGCGCGATTATATCCTCAATATGCTCGCTGTACTCAAGCGAATTATCCGCCTGAAAAATAAGCTCGGGTATCTTGCGCATACGTATCCGCGCGGCGATCTGCTTTTTGAAGTAGCCACCCGCCGCCTTCATGCCCTCGACAGCCTTTGCGGTGCGTTCCTCGCCGCCCATACAAGCGACCCACACCTTACAGTAGCTCATATCGTTGGTGACCTCGCAGCGCGTTATCGTCACAAATCCCTCCGCGACGCGCGGATCCTTAACGCCGCTCACCGCCGCCGAAAGCTCCCGGCGGATATCCTCGCTGAGCCGTTTAATATTAAAATTAGCCATAATTGATTTAATCAGCCCCCTTGGTTGACGGGGATTTTTCTCCCCTATAGGTTGACTAGGATTATTTTCTCTCCCCTAAAGGTTGACGAAAGCGGTGTTTATTGGAAAGAATCTCAAAATCTTGTCTAGTCTGCTCACTACGCTTCGTTGCGCAGCCTAGCCGAGAACGGTCTCCTCACTTTGTTCGTCGACACTTTTTGAAATTCACTTCTACCCTTTGTGTTGACTAAAATTTTAATCAACGCAAACTAATCTTTTACTTCTTCCATAATATACGCCTCGAAGATGTCACCCTCCTTGATATCGGTGAACTTCTCAAGACTGATACCGCACTCATAGCCCGCCGCGACATCCTTTACGGAGTCCTTGAAACGCTGCAAGCCCGCGATATGGTCGTCGCCGACGATAATACCGTCGCGAACGATACGAACCTGACCGTTTCTAGCGACCTTGCCGTCGAGCACATACGAACCCGCGACCTTGCCGACGCCCGTGATATTGTATACCTGACGAACCTCGACGCGTCCGAGCTGAACCTCGCGGAACTTAGGCGCGAGCATTCCCTTCATAGCCGCGGTGATGTCCTCTATCGCGTCGTAGATAACGCGGTACAGACGGACTTCAACGCCGTTTTCCTTAGCGCTTTCCTCCGCGGAAGGATGCGGTCTTACGTTAAATCCGACAATGATCGCGCCCGAAGCCATCGCGAGCATAATGTCGCTCTCGCTTACCGCGCCTACGCCGCCGTGGATAACGCGAACGCGAACTTCCTCGTTGGTGATCTTCTCGAGCGACTGCTTTACAGCCTCGACAGAGCCCTGAACGTCACCCTTGACGATAATGGGCAGCTCCTTGACCTCACCCTGCTCGATAGACGAGAACAGATTGTCGAGCGTTACCTTCTGATAGGACTTGAACTGCTCCTCCTTTGCCTCGTGCTTACGCTTCTCGACAAGCTCGCGGGCAAGTTTCTCATCTTCAACGGCAGCAAACGTGTCTCCCGCGGAAGGCACCTCGGACAGACCCATTATCTCAATC
>CAJUMS010000088.1 GCA_910587465.1 uncultured Oscillospiraceae bacterium | reverse complement strand
GCCAATATCCGTGAAAAATTTTGTAAATTATTTACAAAACTATTGAAATTCCGAAAAAAGTATGTTATAATGTAATCGTTATTATAAATATTTTTTCAGGAGGTTTCTTCTTATGGCAGATATTCAGAAAATGTACGAGCTGTGGCTGGACAAGGCTGTGGCAGATCCCGACCTCAAGGTCGAGCTGGAGAGCGTTTCCGCCGACGAGGAGGGCAAAAACGACCGCTTCTACCGCGATCTCGAATTCGGTACGGGCGGACTGCGCGGCGTTATCGGCGCGGGAACAAACCGCATGAACGTGTACACCGTCAAGAAGGCTACTCAGGGTCTTGCCGAGTATATCCTCGAGAACGGCGTTGAGAAGAGCGTCGCTATCGCTTACGACAGCCGCAACAAGTCGAGCTATTTCGCCAAGAGCGCCGCGGAGGTGCTTGCCGCAAACGGTATTAAGGTGCATATCTATAAGGAGCTTATGCCTACGCCTATGCTTTCGTGGGCGGTACGCAAACTGAAATGCGGCGCGGGTATCGTAGTTACAGCGTCTCACAATCCCGCAAAATATAACGGTTATAAGGTTTACGGCTCGGACGGCTGCCAGCTCACTCTCGAGGCTGCGGATATCGTTCTGTCCAAGATCAACAAAATAGACATATTCGGCGGCGTGAAGTCCGTTGATTTCGACAAGGCTGTCGCGGACGGCGGCGTTTCTTATATTGACGATGCCGTTATAGACGAGTACATCGCAAAGGTTCGTGAGCAGAGCCTGCACAGCGACCTTGTGCCTACCAGTAACCTCAAGGTCGTATACACTCCCCTTAACGGTACCGGCAACAAGCCTGTCCGCCGCATTTTGAATGAGATCGGCGTTAAAGACGTGGTTGTAGTTCCCGAGCAGGAGAATCCCGACGGAAACTTCCCGACCTGTCCGTTCCCGAATCCCGAGATACGCGAGGCGCTTCAGTGCGGTCTTAATCTCTGCGAAAAGGAGAAGCCCGACCTGCTGCTGGCTACTGACCCCGACTGTGACCGCGTTGGTATCGCGGTTCCCGACGGCGACCGCTATGAGCTGTTCACGGGCAACGAAACCGGCGCGTTGCTGCTTGAATATATCTGCAAGGAGCGTATCGCGCTCGGTAAAATGCCAAATAATCCCGTAGCGGTAAAGACTATCGTTACCTCGGACATCACCAAGGCGATCTGCGCAAAATACGGCGTGGAGCTGCGCGAGGTGCTGACGGGCTTTAAGTTCATCGGTGAGCAGATCGGTCTGCTTGAAAAGGACGGCGAGGAAAACCGCTACATCTTCGGCTTTGAGGAGAGCTACGGCTACCTGGCGGGCGGCTATGTTCGCGATAAGGACGCTGTCGTAGCGTCGATGCTCATTTGCGAAATGGCTGCATACTACCGCACAAAGGGCGTTACCCTTATTGAGGCTCGCAAGAAGATGTACGACGAGTACGGCGTATACTTCAACAAGCTTGACAACTTCACCTGCGAGGGCGCTTCGGGTATGGAGCGCATGAAGGAGATCATGGCGGGACTTCGCGCGAACGCTCCCAAGGTTATCGGCGGACTGAACGTTCTCGCAGTTACCGACTATACCACCTCCGTAAAGACCATGGCAGACGGTTCTACGAGCAACGTTACGCTGCCCAAGTCCGACGTTATAACCTACAACCTCGAGGACGACGCTTCCGTTATCATCAGACCCTCGGGTACCGAGCCCAAGATCAAGGTTTACTACACCACAAAGGGTGTGGATAAGCCCGCAGCAGTTGCTCTTCAGGAAAAGCTTTCGGCGGATTTCACAAAAATTCTCGGGTTTTAAGCCGTAAATTCTACAAAACATCATAGGAAAATTGACAAAAACACTTGATTTTTTGAAATCGTTGTGGTATAATTGATAAGTATTATGATGTAAATACGGATTGAGGTGACAATCATGAAAGAGGGAATTCATCCCGCATACGAGGCTACAACTATCAAGTGCGCTTGCGGTAACGTTATAGAGACACGTTCCACGAAGAAGGACATCAAGGTCGAGATCTGCTCCAAGTGCCACCCGTTCTATACCGGCAAGCAGAAGCTGGTTGACAGCGGCGGACGTGTTGACAGATTTAAGAAGCGTTACAATATGGGCAAGTAATGCGCTTTTAGTTCTCAAAAACGAAACTCACGCATAAGTCTTTGTGCGTGAGTTTTTGTTATGGTTGGCGGCGAAATTTGTCGGGTAAATGGGATTTAGAGGGTGAAATTTCATGAAAACATCAAAAAAATAAACATGATTTTTGATTCATCGTTATATTTTTTTCGTTTCGTTTTTTTATCATTCAAACTTTTAGGATAAATAATTTTAGCGGGGAACGGTACTTTACTGTTTTAACTACTGTTTATTCAATCGGAATTATTTTGGGTGCAACTTACCTAATAATGTACTTGTTCCTTTTTAGAAAATATGAAATTAAATATGGCATTTTATATTTAATTATGGTTATTATTCTGATGCCTTTTTTAATTTTCGGTTCATTAAATTACTACAAGGATTTATATAACGGAAAAATAGAATTTGAAACAGAAATATATGATATTTATGTTGAAAGTTATCCCGACAGACCTAAAGAAATTTTACTGACATCATATTATTTTGATGGCTCTTGCGAGCTTACAATCAGTGATGAAGTGTATATTGACCTTATCACAAATAATCCGCTCGACAAGACACGACTAGTACATAATGCGCGACTTGATCATAAAGTATATCCCCATTTACATCATATTATCATCAAATTTTATGAAAACACCAAAATTGTGGATAGTGTACGGATAGTATATGATTAAAATAAATTTTGATTTACTGTATTAAGGAGATACCATTGGAATACAAAACGATTGCCGAACGCTGTGAGGCGCGGTTTATTGAGAAAAAATCGGAGTTTATCGGCTACCTTGCGCCCGTCGAGACCGAGGAGCAGGCGGTGGAGTTCATCAATGAGATACGCTCCATGCACCGTAAGGCGACCCACAACTGTTACGCATACATTCTCCGTGATAACTCCGCCGCGCGTCACTCCGACGACGGCGAGCCTTCGGGAACGGCGGGCGTACCGATATACGAGGTGCTCCGCAAGGAGGGTTTGACAGACGTGGTATGCGTGGTCACGCGGTACTTCGGCGGCGTACTGCTCGGCGCAGGCGGGCTTGTTCGCGCGTACACCCACGGCGCTAAGGACGCGGTCGACACGGCGAAAATAAAGGTAATGGCGCTTGCGGAGCAGCTTGAGCTTTCGGTTGAATATTCGCTGTACGGCAGGCTGCCGCAGATATTTGCGGAGTTTGATGTAAGGGTGATCTCGGAGGACTTCGCCGATCATGTGAAGATATTGCTTTACGTCCGAGAAGAGCTTGCCGAAAAACTGAGGAAGAAGCTGATTGACTGCTGCAATGGTAAAATTGTTGTGGATATTAAACAAAAAAGTTGGTTTGATTTTGCATAAAACGCCGATTTTAAAAAATAAAAAAGGTGTATCGGGGTCGAAAATTGTATATATTTACAGAGAGCAAAAAAGGGGTGATAGCAGTGCTGCCGCGCGAACGCATTATGGAAAACGAACGCCTTATTTTAAGCGAATACGCGTGTAGATCCGGGGACAGCCGCGGGCGAAGGGTATACGAGAAACCGTGCGACTTCCGCACCGATTTTCAGCGCGACCGCGACCGTATAATACACTGCAACTCATTCCGCAGACTTAAGCATAAAACTCAGGTGTTCCTGATACCACACAGCGACCACTACCGCACACGGCTCACGCATACGCTCGAGGTGAGCCAGATTTCGCGTACCGTGGCATGTGCGCTGGGACTGAATGAGGATTTAACGGAGGCTATCGCGCTTGGTCACGATCTTGGACATACGCCGTTCGGTCATGATGGAGAGCGTGTGCTGAACAGACTGCTCCCGAACGGTTTTGCACATAATCTGCAAAGTAGGCGTGTTGTAGAGGTTATTGAGAAGGATGGCAAGGGTTTGAACCTTACATTTGAGGTGGTTGACGGCATCGTCGCGCACCGTGGTTCTTCTGCGCCGCCCTCAACGCTTGAGGGGTGGGTCGTGCGCTTCTGCGATAAGATAGCATACATAAATCACGACATTGAAGACGCAATTCGCGGCGGCGTTATCGGGCAGAACGATCTGCCCGAATTTCCCGTGAAAGCGCTTGGAGAAACAAAGTCCGCTCGTATAACGAGCCTTGTGCGCTCGCTGGTCGAGAACAGCGGCGCGGAGATATCATTTGACGAAACAACCCAAAAAGCGTTTGATGAGCTGCGCAGCTTTATGTTTGAGCGCGTTTACAGAGCCGATCCGACTGTTGCCGAAAAGGATAAGGCGGGGCATATAGTTGAGTATTTGTATGAGTATTTCTATAATAATAAGGATGAAATGCCGCAGCTTTACAAGGAGCTTGCCGAGCGTGACGGGCTTGAGGTCGCCGTCGGCGATTTTATCAGCGGTATGACCGATGAATACGCGGTGGATTATTTTAGCAAGCTGTGTATTCCTAGGGGCTGGAATAATGGTTATATTTCGTGACGTGTTGGCAGAAAAGAGGTAAACAGTGCGTCTTTCCGAGGATTTTATACGTGAGCTTCACGACAGGAACGATATCGTGTCGGTAGCTCAAGGATATGTCGAGCTGAAACGCTCGGGCGGCTCGTATATGTGCCGATGTCCGTTTCATTCGGAGAAGTCTCCATCCTGCCATATCTCGCCCGATAAGGGGCTGTTCCACTGTTTTGGCTGCGGAGTGGGCGGCGATGTTGTGACGTTCATACGAATGATCGAAAACCTCGACTATATGGACGCGGTGCGGTTTCTGGCACAAAGAGCGGGTATGCCGATGCCCGAGGACAAGGACGACGGCTCCGCAAAAAAACGTCAGCGGCTATACGAGATGAACCGCGTGGCGGGAAAATATTTTCATAAACAGCTCTTTTCTCCCGAGGGGGCGGCAGGTCTGGACTACCTTCGCAGACGTGGATTGTCCGAGCACACTATAAGGCGTTTCGGATTGGGATATGCGGTTGATGATTATCACAATCTTCATTATTATATGAAGAGTCTGGGTTATTCCGATTACGAGCTTGCCGACGGCTCGCTGCTGGCAACGAACAACAATAAAATATACGATAAGTTTCGCAACCGCGTTATGTTCCCTATTTTCGATACTCGCGGAAACGTCGCGGCTTTCGGCGGCAGAACGCTCTCGGAGGACAAGAATATCCCGAAATACCTCAACAGCGCTGAAACCATGGTGTTTCACAAGAGCGATATGCTGTTCGCACTGGATAAATCCAAGAATTCAAAAGCAGACTATTTCATACTCTGCGAGGGATATATGGACGTTATCGCCTTGCATCAAGCGGGCTTTGACAGCGCGGTCGCATCGCTTGGAACGTCACTTACGCCGCAGCAGGCGAATATGATCTCACGGCTGGGCAAAAAAGAGATCATCCTCTCCTACGACAGCGACGGTGCGGGACAAGCTGCCGCCTCTCGCGGTATAAATCTGCTGTCTGAGGCGGGAGTGCGTGCGAGAGTGCTGAAAATGGACGGCGCGAAAGACCCAGATGAGTTTATAAAGCGGTTTGGCGCGGAGGCGTTCCGGTCGCTTATTGAGAAGTCGGGCAGCGCTATCGCATACGAAATGGACAAGCTCGCCGCGGGACTTGATTTGAATACCGATGACGGCAGGGCTGCTTATCTCAAAAAAGCGGTGACGTTCTTAGCGCAGATAAGCAACGACATAGACAGGGCGGTATATATAAGTCGCGCGGCGAGGGAAGCTTCAATTCCCGTAGATACTATCAAAACCGCGGTCGAGCGGGAGATATCGAGGAACAAGGGGATGGCAAGGCGCAAGCAGCAGAATGCCGCTCTTCACCCCGTGCCAGACAAGATAAATCCCGACGCGTTGAAAATGCCGAAGGAGGAAAAGGCGGAACGTGGGATAATATGTTATCTGTACCATAATCCCGAGGCTTTGGAAAAAATTTCCTTTGCGCTTAAAGGCGAATTTGTAACGGTTTTCAATAAGCGCGTCTATGAATTTCTTGTCAAAATGCTCACCGACGGAGGAGAACCCGATATTTCTTTTTTCAACGAGGAATTTGACGCGAGGGAAATGGGCAGAATAATGCAGATAGTGACCGATAACACGTTCGCCAATGACAAAACGGCACTGGCGGATTTTATAGATGTTTTAAACGATTACGGCAAGACACCCAAGGACAATCAATACGGCGATATGTCCGATGAGGAGCTGCTGAAGCTGGTACATAAGCTAAAGGAGAAGAAAAAATAATGAGTGAGAACATCGGAGCTTCCAACGCTCTGGAGGAGTTGTTTAATCAGGGAAAGCAGAAGGGCAGCCTTACCGCGAAGGAGATAACCGACGCGCTTGAGGAGCTGAACTTTGACGCAGACCAAATCAACCACATTTTTGACAAGATCGTAAGTATGAATATCAAGATCGTCGATAACTTTGACGCCGATCTTGACATTGACAGCATTCTTGACTATTCAGACCGCGATTATTCGGATAATCCCGACGCGGATATCATGCTGCCCGACGATTCGGTAAAGAGCTTTCTTAAGGACATAGGTAGGATACCGTTGCTGTCCACCGAGGAGGAGATTGAGCTTGCCACGCGTATGGAAACCGGCGACGCTTATGCGAAAAAGCGCCTTATCGAGGCTAATCTGCGCCTTGTTGTCAGTATTGCGAAAAAGTATGTACGCCGCGGTATGCAGTTCCTTGACCTTATTCAGGAGGGCAATATGGGACTGATTAAGGCGGTCGAGAAGTTTGATTACACGAAGGGATTCAAATTCTCCACCTACGCTACGTGGTGGATAAGACAATCCATAACCCGCGCTATCGCCGATCAGGCGAGGACTATCCGTATACCTGTTCATATGGTGGAAACAATTACGAAAGTAAAGAAAGCGCAGAGCCAGCTGCTGCACGAGAACGGCTGCGAGCCTTCCGAAGACGAGATTGCGGAATACCTCAATATGAGTGTTGATAAGGTTCGCGAGATAATTCGTATCGCGCAGGATCCCGTTTCGCTCGAAACACCTATCGGTGAGGAGGAAGACAGTCATCTCGGCGACTTTATCCCCGACGACGATGCGCCCGCTCCCGCGGACGAGGCGTGCAATTCCATGCTCAAGCAGATGCTCGGCGAAGTTCTGGATACCCTTACAGAACGTGAAAAGCGTGTTATAATACTGCGTTTCGGTCTTATCGACGGCAGACAGCGCACTCTCGAGGAGGTGGGTCAGGAATTCCAGGTCACACGGGAAAGAATACGTCAGATCGAGACCAAGGCTCTGCGAAAGCTGCGTCATCCTACCAGAAGCAGAAAGTTAAAGGATTTTTTGGAATAATTTATACATAGCAGCTGAAAGGATCATCAAATGAACAATACCGAGAAGAATATTTTTAACGAGCTTCTTGAAAGAGGCAAACAGAGCGGGACGCTCTCCACAAAGGAGATATACAACGTAATTGACGAAGCGGACGTTGACCTTGACAAGCTCAGCGAATTCCTTGATCAGAATAATATTAAGGTTGACGATGACTTTAATGTCGAGGACGATCTTAATAAGGCGCTTGAGCTTAGCGAGGCGGCTAACGAAAAGGGCGGCACGGGTATGGACGATCCCGTTAAGATACACTTGCGTGAAATCGGCAAGATACCGCTGCTCACCGCCGAGGAGGAGGGCGAGCTCGCGGAACGTATTGTCAACGGCGATGATGAGGCGCGTGACAGGCTCATTACAGCGAATATGCGTCTTGTTGTAAGTATAGCGAAGCATTATGTCGGGCGCGGTATGCCGCTGCTTGATTTGATACAGGAGGGTTACAGCGGTCTTATCAAGGCTGTGGAGAAGTTTGACTACACAAAGGGTTTCAAGTTTTCAACATACGCTACGTGGTGGATAAGGCAGTCGATAACCCGCGCTATTGCCGATCAGGCGCGTACAATACGTATCCCCGTGCATATGGTGGAGACAATATCGCGCGTAAAAAAGGCGCAGAACAAGCTGCTGCACGAGAACGGACACGAGCCGACTATCGACGAAGTAGCGCAGGAGCTGAATATGCCGTCGGACAGAGTGCGCGAGATAATCCGTATCGCGCAGGATCCCGTATCGCTTGAGGCTCCCGTAGGCGAGGAGGAGGACAGCTATCTCGGCGACTTTATCCCCGACGAGGACGCGCCCGCGCCTATTGATACGGCTATGCAGGCTGTGTTTAAGGATGAACTGAACAAGGCGCTGAACACGCTCCCCGAACGTGAGCGCGAGGTGCTGAAGTTCCGCTACGGTGTTGGCTACGACCGTTCGCATACGCTTGAGGAGGTTGGCAGGCAGTTTAAGGTAACGCGCGAAAGAATTCGCCAAATAGAAGCAAAGGCGCTCAGAAAGCTACGCTCGCAGAGCAAGAGCAAGGCGCTGAGAGTATTTCTCGATTAAATGATACGGTATCGGGAAATGCTTTACATAACCGTATCAAAAACAGGCATTAGCCGTATGAGGAAAAAAGTATGACCGATGAGACAGCGCTTGTAAAGCTTCAAATTCAAAGCACGGGCAGAGCGGATATACTGCTTGAGGAGAACGACTTTCTGATCGTTAAATGGACGCTTCCGAATGATGACGGCAGCGTGCGGATAAAGTATAGCTTCGAGGCATATGCGTATAGCGCTTCGGGTATGGGCAACAATTACCCGTGGACGCACGAGATCGCCGAAGAGCGCGCGAAGTATTTTCTTGAGCACATTGCCGAGGCAACTGAATATTTCAGGTCGAAGCACCATTATTTCCACACAGAGATAAGGGAAGTAAGTTATGATGATATCGGCAGCGTAGACAAGGACGGAATAAAATTCAGGAACGGTCATGTCGTTTCTTACCATGAGTGCATGGTCAACTTCGGTCGCAAGCACCCGGGCAGTACATACAAATGTATCGGAGACCGCGACATCACTGCCGACCCGCCCTATATTGAGATATACAGTGTCTACGCTCACGACAGGATACTGTTTGACAGAAATGGGATGTCCGCCAAAAAAGATAATGTCACCAATTTCCATAAGTTGCAAAAGCTTATAGAGAAATTTGGATATACCACCTTTGATTTAAGTTAACGGATAAAAATAACCGCCCGGAATGAAACGTGGCGGTAAAGAAGCATTTCATTGTTTTGGAAAAGGTCGCGTAGTTAGCCTACGCAGCCTTTCTCTTTTTGACTTGGTCAATCGTTTTCAAATAACTATACTCACTTGACATTCAACTTACCCCTATCAATTCCGAATTTCACTGATCAAATTTTTTGGTTTATATGACTTTTTGAGCCGAAAATACGGGGGCTTTTGGAGAAATCTATATTTCCCATAAACAATTTTGTGCAATACTGCTAATAACCCCAGTATATTTACAGAAAACTTAACAAACAAAAAAACACACTCCTCAAGGACA
Source organism: uncultured Oscillospiraceae bacterium (assembly GCA_910587465.1). GTDB lineage: Bacteria > Bacillota > Clostridia > Oscillospirales > Ruminococcaceae > CAG-115. The sequence continues at coordinate 908 of CAJUMS010000088.1, read as the reverse complement.
AATAAGGAGGTGAAATCCATGCTTAGAAAGATCAAGTCTTTCGTTTTCAAGATCGGTAACAGAGGTAAGGCTCTTATTTGCGGCGCTATCGCTACTGTAAGTTCTTGCGCTATGGCTGCGGTTGCTTCCGCTGCTGACGCTACTTCTTCTTCAGGTACTGATTTTACTACTGTTGTTGAACAGGCTGGTAACAGTATCGCTGAACAGTTTAGCGCTTTTGTTTCTACATCAATACCTGTCTTGATTGGTATTTTAATGTCTGGTCTCGGTATTTACGCTGTGTTTGTGATGATTAAGTACGCAAAAAAGATATTCGGCAGCGTAGCCGGCTAATCCCCTATAAGCGGTTCATAGCGATATGAGCCGCTTAAAACTACGTTAAAAAAGTGTTCAATAGTGTGTAAGGAGTTGAGGAAATGACTAAAGAACGCATTAACATAACAATAGATCCGTGGCTTTTAAGCTCCATTGATCTTTTATGCATAAATCTGAATTACAGCCGCAGTCAGTTTATCTGCCGCTGTATCGCTTATTTTATCAAGCACCACAAGGACGGTGATGAAACATGATCTACCTATACACAGGCACTCCCGGGAGCGGCAAGAGCTACCACGCCGCCGAGGTGATCGACCGCGCGCTGCGCCGCAATCTCCCGGTGATCGCAAACTTCGAGATCAACCAAAACCCCAAGAAACACAAGGGCGAGTACGTAATGATCGACACTCTGGATATGACCCCGTACTTCTTCATGCAGTACGCCGAGGAGCATTTCCAAGCAGGACACGGCGAACATCAGGGCATTATCATCATAGACGAGGCACAGATACCGTTCAACAGCCGCGAGGGCTTGAATCGCAACCGCATGAAGTGGATATCGTTCTTCAGCAAGCACCGCCACTATTTCTACG
>CAJUMS010000087.1 GCA_910587465.1 uncultured Oscillospiraceae bacterium | reverse complement strand
TCCGAAATTCGAGATAAGGCTTTGGCGGGAGATATTACTTTTGAGCGGTATTATGCTGATATCCGCAAGTAAAAGACGAGGTGGTAAAACACCACCCCGTCTATATTTGCCGTGCCTTCTCTTTGTTTTATGCAGCTCAATTTTTGAAAAGAAAACCGTGTCATTTGGAGAATCAGAACAACGGGGATATCAATTTGATGATCAGTTGTATTGCAACAGTGGAAATCAGCGTTTGCGTTTGAGCAGCCTTGACGCGACAAACGATGTAAACGGCACGGTCAAGATTATGCCGAGGCTTCCCGATATCCCTTGCATAATTTCGATACCTATATTGTAGGAGTTAAGAACCTGATTTAACGGAAGATCATAAGCGTAGTTTATCATCAGCGTGATTACCGAGCCTCCGGCAAACGCCAATATCAGTGTGTTTGACATTGTCCCCATCATATCGCGTCCGACGTTTATCCCCGAAATGAACAGCTCGGAAGAGGATAACTCGGGCTTTTTCTCGTGAATTTCATTGAGCGTGGAGGCAATGGACATTCCCACGTCCATAACAGCACCGAGAGAGGAAATAAGTATTCCCGCGAACAGCAGTCCCCCTATTTGTATGTCGCTGTGCTGCGCGACAAACAGCAGCGACTCGATCTCCGACACATTATATCCGCTTATTCCTGCGGCAAGTCCGAACAGGCTTGCCGCCGCTCCCGCCATACATACTCCGAACATCGTCCCCAAGATCGCCGCGAGAGATTTCGTATTGATGCCCCCGACCGTGAGGATAGTCACGAAAGCAGACAGCGCCGCGACTATGACCGCGCCCCAGAACGGGGAAAATCCCCTGTACACCAACGGAAAGAATACAAGGAAAACGGAAACCATTGAAACGCCCAGGCACAACGCGGATTTCAGCCCCTTCTTTCCGCCGACCAGCCACAGACTTAATATGAATATCAGCACAAAACAGATGATCGGTATCGTCCTGTCACGGCTGTAAACGGTAACGACGCTGCTTTCTCCGCTCACGCTTACTATCGCTATGACCGACATTCCCTTGCGGCAGACAGCACCGAAAAGCGTTCCGTTGGGACTTGTTGCCTCAACAGTCTGTCCTTTCAGCTCTCCGCTTTTTATGTACAGCATAACGCGCTGATTTCCGTAGCGGTTTCCGTCCTCTTGAAGATTGTCCTCAATAATTTCGGTCACCTGCGCCCTTTCAAATGTCCTCCCCGATGTTGAAACAAGCTCCGCCTTATCGAATGAATTTAATGTGTAAACTATTGTAATGATCAAAGCCGCTGCCAGAGCAAATAACGTAAATTTAAAAAGCTTACTGCGGATAATTTTCCCGAACAAAATAACCCCTCCGAAATAATAACATAAAACCCGTATTTCCCCCGAGACTTACGGGGGAAATACTTGAAACCTATGAAGAAATCTGCTCAATGAGCATTTGAGTACTTATTTGTTGGAACGCTTTACGCCGTTTATAACTATCACGGCAATTCCTGCGAGTGCGATTATCCCGGCTATAGGCGCGGTATCCGCAACTCCGGTGGAGGGATTGGGTTTATTATCGTTCCCCGTATCGCTACTGTTTTCGGTAGAATCAGATTTTTCGGCATTATCGGAAGACGCGTTTTTGTTGCCCGTTTTAACGATAGTATACGGTGCGGAGCCTTCGAGCACCTTATTGGTAAGAGCGTCGTAGGTGGTTATCGTCGCTTCGTTTTCCGAGAAATCAATAACGGAATAGCTGGGCGTCCATGTCTGGCTGCGCTCGGCGATGTAATCCTGCTGTGCGGGTATAAGCTCGTAAAACTTCGAGCCCGTTGAAGAGTTCGCTTCCATATAAACGATACCCTCGGGATCGACAACTCTGTTTCCGTCTGCCGCGCCCGTTCTGATACTGTAGCAGTTGTTTTCCGTGAGGAAGCCCTCGACGGGGTTCTTGTTCTCGTCGCGCCAATTACTCTTGTCATAAGCCGCATGGGATTTTCCGTCGCCGCTCAGCTGATACGTTCTCGAATATGTATGGTCGTGACCCTGCAAAACTATGTCAATGTCGTTGTCATCGAAGATCGGCGTAAGCTGCGTTCTCAGAACGATACCGTCGGAATCCGAGTGATCGAGACCGGAGCCGTAAATATCCTGGTGGAACATTACCACGCGCCATTTTGCGTCGGGATTTTCCGATATTGCCTTTTCAATAACCGCTTTATGAGTGGCGCAGTTGTAATTATTCGTGTCTATAACAATAAACAACACATCGCCGTAGGTATAGTAATAATCGCTTCCCGCAGCCGTGTGACCAAGAGTATACTTGCTGTCATTCAGCTCGAAGCTGTTCGGGTTGTTGAAGTGAAGGCTGTACTGATAAGAGCCGCTGTCATGATTGCCGATAGTAGTAGACACAGGCAGCGAATCAAGCACGCTCGGGAAAAGGTATCCCGCGTATTCGTATTCTCTGTCGGCGGTGTTTACCTGATCGCCCGCCGATACCATAAAGCTGACGTCCGGATGTGCCGAAAGCGCGTTTTCAAGTGTTCTGTTCCAGTTGAACGCGTCGTTTCTTGCGGCAATCTCATTTGCCATCTCATCACCCTCGGTGCTTGTTTGTCCCTTGCACGCGCCGATTTGCGGGTCTCCCACATACAGTATCGAGTAACTGTCGAAGCTCTTGGTTGAGTACTTGCAAGTCTCGCTCCACTCACCGTTTTTGAAGACCTGATAGTAGTACTGCGTGTTTTCCTCAAGATCTTTTACCGTGACCTTATTTGAAAAATAGCCGATAGCCGCCTCCTCCGTGATCTCCGATTGAGTTCCGCCGAATTCGACTGCGCCGCTCATATCGGCAGACTTGGAAATCCTTACAGCGGGAGTTTCCTCGGTTTTTGAATACCACGCGAAATTGAGCTGCGTTTCGTTCGCTCCCGGGGTAAGGGAAACCTGTTCGTGATCATTCTTGATCGTTTCCCAATCCTGTTTCCATTGTGACCATTCCGACGGCGCCGCGGTCGACGCGTCGTTCCAGTGCTCCGTAGCGGCAAACACCGTTGTGGTTACCGATGCCGCAAGCACCGCTCCAAAGATTCCCGCAATTGCTCTTTTTGTTTTGTTCATTTTGCTTCCTCCGGAAAAATATTTGTATCTCTTGGGTACGTTATAAGTTTATCACATTCAATGTAAAATCCGCAAGCAAAGTTATGTAAACAGTATGTAAATCTTTTCCTCAAAACAGATTTTGCCGCACTTTGCGAAAAATTGCAAAAAATGAAGCAAGCCCCGCGAACACCGCGGAGCCTGCTTAAAATACTATTCACATTTTCGTGATCTCTTATTTGTCGGGAAAAATAATACTTATTTCCGTACCCTTGTTCTCTTCGCTTTTAAGGTGTATTTCCGCGTTATGGCAGGCAGCGCCGTGCTTTACGATAGCAAGCCCCAGTCCCGTTCCCCCCGCTGATTTCGAGCGTCCCTTGTCCACGCGGTAAAATCGCTCAAAAACGCGATTTTGCGCATATCCCGGTATGCCGATCCCCGTGTCGCGCACCGTCAGCGTAACGGTATGCTTTTCCGCGTCCGATGAGATAACGATATCCGCGCTGCCGCCGTTTTTATTGTATTTTATAGCGTTGTCGCAAAGATTAAAGATCATATCGTCCAAAATCTTACGCACGCCCGTTATTTGCGCGTTTCCGATAACGGTCACGGCAACATTTTTATTTTCAGCGGCTAACCCCAGCCGTTTTGCGACGTCCTCCGAAAGCTCACGCAGATCCACGCGTTCCTGTTCGAGCCGTGCGGAGTTTTCGTCAAGCTCCGACAGCTTGATAATATCCCCGACCAAAACGATAAGCCTTTGGGCTTCATCATATATTGATCTTGCAAAATCCGCAGATATGTCATCGGGAACTCCGTTTACCATCATTTCCGCAAAACCCGAAATTGAGGTCAGGGGAGTTTTCAGCTCATGGGAAACATTGGCGGTAAATTCTCTGCGGAGCTGTTCGCGCCGAACGCGTTCGGTAACGTCCAAAATGATAATAACCGCGCCTATAACCTCACCGTCGTTCAAAACGGGATTGGCGATAATACCGTAGCAGCTTTCCCCGAACATCATTTCATTTTCGGAGCGCTCTCCCGACAAGGCGCGTTCCACCGCGTTTCGGAACGGTTCCGAGCGGTTTACAGCCAACACGTTTCCGTTAGGCGGTTCGGAAATTTTCAGAAGCCTTAAAGCGGCGGAATTATGGGTCAGCACGTTTCTTTCCCGGTTGATCACCAGAAATCCCTCGCTCATATTTTCGGTAATAAGCCGGAATTCTTCCTGCAGCCGTTTAGCCGTCTGAAGCTGTTCGTCAATGATCCTTCTTTGACGGGATATTTTTTTCAAAAGCGGCGCAAGCTCCTCATAAGCGTCGTTATTTTCGGGAGCGTCGAGATCAAGCGAATTTATCGGCTTGACGATGCTCTTTGACAATTTTGACGACAAGACGAAGCAAAGCACCGCCGCAATCAAAAGCGTCACAAGAATTGGCTGAACAAGCCCGAGCAGTATCGTTATTACCGTATAATGCTTTACCGAAACACGCAGAATATTACCGTTCGGCATTTTTACGGCATAATAAATTATCTTTTCGGTCAATGTTTCGGAATATCTCACGCTCGTTCCGCTGCCGTTCTCCGCCGCTTGCTTTACCTCGCTGCGTTCTAGATGATTTTCCATTTCGGCGGCGTTCGCTTCGGTGTCGGCAATGACCGTGCCGTCGGGAGCAATAAGCGTAACGCGCTCTCCGACATCTCCGATCCTCTCAAGATAATCCGCGCCCTCGCTTTCGACCGCGTGCGATATGAATACCGCCTTGCTCTTAAGATCGTTCATAAGTTGTTCTTCAAAATATTGATATAAGATCCCGAATACAAAAAACATACTTACCGCCAGCGTGAGAAGCGTCGTAAGCAGGAACGAGCGAAAAATTTTTTTAGTCATCCTTTTTTCCTATTCTGTAGCCCACATTTTTAACGGTCTGAATATAGTCGGTTCCCAGCTTTGAGCGCAGATTGCGGATATGAACGTCCAGCGTGCGCGACTCGCCGTAAAATTCTCCCCATATTTTTGTGAAAAGCTCTTCACGAGTCACCGCTTTTCCTTCAGCTTCAAGCAGTGTTAATAGCAGCTCAAACTCCTTGTAGGAAAGCGAAAGCTCCTTTCCGGACAACTCCGCGATATGCCGCTCGGGATATACCGCAAGCCCGCCGATACGATAAACCTTCTCGTCCTCGGAGGATCGGCGGCATCGCCTGAGCACGGCATTTATCCTTGAAACAAGCTCCGACATTCCGAAAGGCTTTGCTATATAATCGTCTGCGCCGAGATCAAGCCCCGTCACCTTGTCAAACTCGCTGTCTCTGGCGGTAAGCATAATCACCGCCGTATTGCGGTTCGAGGCGCGTATCTTCTTCAGTATCGACAGACCGTCCTCCTGCGGCAGCATAATATCCAATAAAACCAGATTTGGATCTTCCTTGCCGTATTTGCTCCAGAATTCATCGGGAGCGGCAAAGCCCTCTGTTTCATAGCCCTCTCTGGACAAAGCGTAGCACACCAATTTGCGTATGTTGTCATCGTCCTCGACCAGGAATATTTTTCCCATATTGGATCCCCCCGTTTAATTATACTACATTGAAGCGGGATTTTCAATGGCTTTTTCCGATCCTCCGATAAGATTTTTATGCTCCCCTGTTATCGCGTAAACTACCCACTCGGCTATATTTTCGGCATGGTCGCCTATTCGCTCGAAATATTTCGCGATCATAAGCAGATCGACAAGCGCCTCGGCGTTTTCGTGACCGTTCTGCACGGCGGCGATAAGCTCCCTCTTTATTTTCAGAAAAAGAGCGTCTACGGTATCGTCCATAGCTGCCACGGAACGCGCGGTATCTATATCCCTCTTGACAAAGGAGTTTACGCTCTGCGTTACCATTTCCACCGCCGCTCTCGCCATATCCGCGACATTTATTTTAGCTTGAAGTCCCACGGAAGTCACATATTCGGCGATCTCGGCGATGTCCCTTGACTGATCGCCTATCCGTTCCATATCCGAGATCATTTTAAGCGCGGCAGTCACCGTCCGGAAATCTGTCGCCACGGGCTGCTGCCGTACCAGAAGCTTCATGCAAAGCTGCTCAATCTCCCGTTCCTTACGGTCGATCTCACATTCCGCGGTAAACGCTCCCTCCTTCATTTTCGGATCGCTTTCCGTAAGACATTTTACGGCGCAGCTTATCGCGTCCTCGCACAGCGCGCCCATCAGCAGAAGCTCCGAATTGAGCCGTGAAAGCTGATCGTCAAAATAACTTCTCATCAGCCGAACCTCCCCGTTATATAATCCTCGGTGCGCTTGTCGGACGGCGTCGAGAATATCTTCTCCGTCGAATCGAATTCCACAAGCTCGCCCAGCAAAAAGAACGCGGTCTTATCGGCAATACGCGCCGCCTGCTGCATATTGTGCGTAACAATAATTATCGTGTATTTTTTGCGCAGATCCATAGCCAGCTCTTCTATTTTTGATGTGGAAATGGGGTCGAGCGCGGAGGTCGGCTCATCCATTAACAGCACCTCCGGCTCAACGGCGAGGGCGCGGGCGATACACAGACGCTGCTGCTGACCGCCGCTCATTCCGAGGGCGCTTTTCTTTAGTCTGTCCTTGCACTCGTCCCATATCGCCGCCCGCTTCAGCGAGCTTTCCACGATCTCGTCGAGCTTGACCCGCGACTTTACTCCGTGTACGCGCGGACCGTAGGCAATGTTGTCGTATATGCTCATCGGAAACGGATTGGGCTTCTGAAATACCATTCCCACGCATTTACGCAGCATATTCACGTCATAGCCGCAGTAAATATCATCACCGCGCAGAGTTATCTCGCCCTCGATACGGCAGCCTTCAACTAGGTCGTTCATTCGGTTGAGCGATTTCAGAAACGTGGATTTGCCGCAGCCCGACGGACCTATCATCGCCGTTATTTCTTTTTCGGGAATATCTATGTTTATGTCCTTTAAGGCGTGATTTTCGCCGTACCAAAGGTTCATATTTTTCGCGCTTATTATGTCCATTTGCGTTCCTTGCCTTTCCCGAGTTTTTTAGCTGCAAAATTCGCGCCGATGTTTATAAGCAGCGTTAAAACAAGCAGTATCGCGGCTATCGCAAAAGCGGTTTCGGTATCGCCGCGTTCCTTGGCGTACACATACAGCGAGACCGCCAGTGTTGAGCCTGCGTTTCCGGCGGTGAACGCCTTGAAAAAACCCAGCACCTCGTTCGCCATTCCCGCCGTAAACATCAAGGCGGCGCTCTCTCCGACTATACGTCCTACGGAAAGTATACAGCCCGTAACTATACCGTCCACAGCCGAGGGCAGAACGGTCGTGCGTATCATATGCCATTTCCCCGCCCCGAGAGCCAGCGCACCCTCTCGGTAACCGTCGGGAACCGTTTTCAGGCTCTCCTGCGTCGTGCGAATGATCGTCGGAAGCGTCATTATTACAAGTGTGAGAGAGCCCGCCACAATACTCGTTCCCAGCGAACAGAACTGTACGAAGATCAACATTCCCACAAGTCCGTAGATGATCGACGGAATCCCTGCGAGCGTTTCCGCGGCAAGCTCGATAAGCCTTACAGCTCTCTTGTTTTTCGCATATTCGTTCAGATATACCGCCGCGCCCACGCCTAACGGCAGGACAATGAGCAGCGTAATAAAGATTATATAAAGCGTGTTGAGAATATTGGGAAGTATACCGACCGTATCGTTCAGCAAACTTGGCTTTGACGTGAGCAGACCGAACGTAACGTGCGGCAGTCCTCGGAAAAGTATATAAACGATAATTCCGATAAAGATCATACCCGTAATTCCCGCCGCTGCGAAAACCAGCGCTTTCAGCAGCTTTTCCTTTGCCTTGCGTTTCGCGGAGATCTTTGTGATCATTTCTTATTATCGCCCCTTTTTACTATAAAATTCAGTGTGAGATTGATCAGCATGATAAATGCGAACAGCACCATTGCGATAGAAAACAGCGCCTGTCTTTGCAATCCCGAGGAATAAGACATTTCACTCGCGACCGCGGTAGTTAGAAAGCGCACGCTTTGAAAGATACCGGGCATATTCGGCACGTTTCCCGCGACCATCATAACCGCCATTGCTTCGCCGACCGCTCTGCCGATTCCAAGCACCGCCGCCGCCAGAATACCGCTTTTCGCGGCGGGCAGCGTTACCTTAAATACCGTTTCGGTTTTAGTCGCGCCAAGCGCCAGGGAAGCCTCCTCGTATTCTTTGGGAACGGCTCTGAGCGCGGTCTCGGACACCGAGATAACCGATGGCAGTATCATGATCGATAAAACGAGCATCGCCGAAAACAGATTAGCGCCGTCGGGCAGCCCGAAAATCTCTCTTACCGCGGGAACGACGATTATCATACCGATAAGGCCGTACACCACCGAGGGGATTCCCGACATAAGCCCCACAAGCCCTCTTGTGAGCGCCGCCGTTTTTCCGTTTGCGTATTTTGCGGCAAAAACCGCGCACAGTATTCCGACGGGAACACCGACGAGAATTGCTCCGAAAGTTCCGTAAACCGAAGTGAGGATAAACGGCAGTATGCCGAACGACGGTTCCGCCGCCGTAGAAGCCCATTTCGTTCCGAACAGGAAATCAGCGAGCCCTATCTCCCTTATAGCCGGCACGCCCGAAATTATCAGGAAAACCGTTATTATCACAACAAACCCGACCGCGATAAATCCGCATACCGTAAATAACGTCCGCATCGCCGTTTCAAGCAGATCGGCGGCTTTTTTTACTCTTCTCGTGCGGACGTTTCCTTTTGCCGCCGCGACGTTCAAAGCATTACCTTGCAACGGGAACCGCACCTGCCTTCGCTATGTATTGAGCGCCGTCTTTTCCCGTGCAGAACTCGAAGAAGTCCTTTGCTGCGCCCTTCAGCTCACTGTCCTTTTTGGTGACAAGCACGAAATTACGCTGAATTTTGTATTCCCCGCTCAGTATGGTATCGTCGGAGGGAGTTACACCCTCTACGCTTATGGTTTTGACCGTATCGCCGACGGAAGCCAGCGACGCGTAGCCGATAGCGTTGGGATTTGACGATACGGTCTGAATAACGTCTCCCGTTGAAGTGAGTTCCTGTGAATATTTGCACTTTTCTGCGGTCTTGGTTATGGATTCAAAGCCGTCGCGCGTTCCTGAAGCGGCTTCTCTGCCGATACACACAACGGGAGCGTCGCTGCCGCCTACGTCCTTCCAGTTGGATATTTCGCCCGTGTAAAGTCCCGCAATCTGCTCTACGGTCAGATCGGCAACGGAGTTTTCGCTGTTCACGATAATTGCAATGCCGTCTATCGCAACGAGCGTTTCATTGAGGTTCTCCTTTTCCTCGTCCTTGAGATTACGGCTCGCAAGCCCGATATCGCACCTGCCGTCCGCGACGGCTTGTATACCCGAGCCCGAACCCGTGGGATTATACGTAACTTTAACATCTTCGTGCTTTTCCATATAAGCCTCGCTGAGGAAGCCGATAACCTTTTCCATAGATGTCGAGCCGTCCGTGGAGACAGTCTGCTCCCACTTGCTGCAGCCCGTCAACGCTCCCATAGCTAATACAGCGGCGACTGCCACACAACCGATAACTTTTAATGCTCTCATAGTAAATCTCCTTTAAGTGTTTTTGTTTTGCAATATCAGTTTATCACATTCAATGTAAAGTCTGAAAGCACAGTTGTGTAAATTGTATGTAAAGGTTTAATTCAAGGCGGCTGTTCTTTGTTTACAGCGTCTCAAATTTTGACTTGGTTTTTGGTTCTGTTTATGCTATAATATCTATAGTACATCGTATCTTGACCACATATCTTGTTACCCGACCCTCAATCGGTTGACCACATACCTGACCATAGACAGCTCCGGAGCACACGGAAACAACGGATATAAGACTGCCGAAGAGGATTTGCCGTGGAGCGGAAACGGCTATAAAAAGCCATTCGCGGCGGAGAGAACATTTTTAGCTCTCTTCGGGAGCATGAACGCGCAGGAGCATATCGTATAACCCAATTCCGTAAACACCCTTTGGCACTACACTATCACGGATTTTTTGGCAGATCGAAAATCACCTCAAACCGCTTGATGACCACATATTTGACCACTTACACGAAATACCCCTTGAAAATGCAATTTCAAGGGGTATTTTCTTTCCACCGTATTCTTTGTTTTATGTTGCTCAATTTTTGAACATGGTTGGCGACGATTCCTCCATTGCTTTCAGCCGTTTTTTCTCTGCTTTAATGTCAGCCTTGACCTGCGTTATCATCGCCGCAAGTTTTTCTTCACATTCCTCTCGTGTTTTAGCGTATATGTTATGCGCTTCTCGTTTCCCATAAGCATTGGCCGGCGTGTATCTGCCTTCGTAGAGGTGGTTGTTTATCATCGTCACACAGCCCGTGCCGGATTTGCGACATTTGGGCTTGTACGGC
>CAJUMS010000086.1 GCA_910587465.1 uncultured Oscillospiraceae bacterium | reverse complement strand
GAAAATTAGATGAAATCTTCACTTTACCCCTTGACTTTTATTTGCAGGTCTTAAAATAAATTATTAAACCTTTGAATACAGCTTGGTTGTGCCGTTATAGCTGCCAATATAAGCGCACCCGCAGTAATTGCTTTTGGAGCGTGACGCAAGGACTTTTTTTGCGGCAGGTGAGGAAAGTACCTGCGCAACCGTCTGCTTTCCGTCTCCGGGCGTTTTTTTATACTTCGCCGCGCGTTTGGCGGCAAGCTTTTTTGCAACGAGAGTGCGTTTTCTCTTAGCCTCCTGCTTGCGCTTTTCGGCAAGCTTTTTTTCGCGTTCGTTCTTTTTCGCCTTTGCAAGGTCACGGTCAAACTTGTTGCATTCCGCAACGGTAGGCAGCCGCCTGTAATTCGACGTGCCCGTAAAGTTGCGTATCTCGCGGTCAAGAGCGGCATTCAGTCCCGCAACGTCCGCGCCGTCTCCGCCGTTGCGTATTGACTTTTTATAGGCTGACAGCGCCGAAAGCGCGTTTGACAAACGCATTGCGTTCACCTCGTCCTTTGTGCGGCAAGCGTTCAGCGAGCAGCGGTACATCTTTTTCGCGGTCTCGGTCCTCTGAAAGCTCGAATACGCGTCGGGATCCTTTGCGGCGAGGTATTGCTGCTCGCTCGGAGTAAGACCGTATCCGGTGCGCATCTTCGCCTTAATACTGCTTAATCTGGTGTCGTTTGCCTTGTCGTATTCCTTTTGGGCGAACAGGCTGTCGAGCTTTTCCATTTGCTCCTTGACCATTTCGGCGATGGTTTTCTCCTCGGACTTTTCGTCGGGCTTTGCGGAGGAGGCTTTGACGGCGTTTTCCGCGTTCTGTTTTTCAGCGGTCTCCTTGATATCGTTCATCTTTTCGGCAATCTCCTCGGAGGTCGCGCGTGAGCTCCTCGCCGCGGCGCGAGCCTCAGATGAGAAGTCGGCGGTATCCTTTGCGGAGCGGCTGCTGGAAAATCCCGTTTCGATTCCGCTCCGTACGCTCTCCGCGGTTTTTATTGATTTAACGTAAGTTGTAATTGACCCTACAGTGGAAAGTTCCACACAAATCACCTCCATGTAATTATAGTATCTTATTAAATATATATCGGCATGACTGATTGCTTTCTTTAGCTTAAATCGAATAATTTGTATATAATTAACAAAGAAATACAGCATATTGCACAAAAAAGACTGCGTGAATTAATCGCGCAGCCCTGTTTGAATATTCAGCAGATTTCACCGTCACCGCCCATAAGGCGCGTCATCTCTTCAATACGCTCTAACGGGAACGGCGGCAGTGCTATCGGCTTCATTGCCAGCGAAATGAGCTTCATTGGGTTATCGTCCGCCGCGATACGGTTTGACGAAAGCGCACCGCATATCTTACAGCGGTGAATGACCGCCCATTCGCCGTTTTTCCTCACCCACACCGCGATAGGCTCCATTACTCCTCTGCAGTCCGCGGATCGGTCTCCGACCTCGTTGTCGAGATGCCGGCTCGACAGACAGTTCGGACAGTGGTTGCGGTGTTCGCTCCCCGCACCGCCCGGAGTTACGAGCCGTCCGCATACCTTGCAGGTAAACGGTTCGGTGCACGGGTGTGTTTTATAGTAGTCCTTTTCAAACGATTTCTTTTTGTTTTCCCTGTTCATAGGGTATCCTCCTAAAAGTGAAATTGCCTTTCCGGAGGAGTGGGACAGTTCCGCAAACCTCCGGGTTTACGCAACGGTCTCCTTATCATAATTATTATACATGCATTTTTTCTCCTTAAATTAATTATTAACGGCATTGCCGCCGATGCTATTATACCACATTATCATAGTCTTGTCAACCCTTGTCGCGCCTGACCTCAAGCAGCAGGATACCGCACATTATCAGTACGCATACCGATAGCGCCGCATTTTTTGTGAACGGCTCTGCGGAGGTGTTTGGGGCAAGCGCCTGCACGTCAACGGGCGGCAGTATTTTCGACAGCGGTATCGCCGCGAAAGCGCTTATTGACGACGCGGTTATCCTCGACAGTATAAACCGTTTCAGCGGTATTTTCCCCGACAGCGCCGCCACCTGCATTATCACGCATATTCCCCCGAAGCTGAGCAGCGCCGCGCAGACGGGCAGAGCGCCGCTTGTCGGAGACATGGACTTTATCCTCGTGACCTCAAGCATTGCCGCAAATATCTCACACGAATTCTCACCCGCGCCGAGCAGCCCGAAAAACCGCTCGAACAGCGAGTTCACACCGATATAGCCGAGCATAGCCGAGATCACGGAGAATCCGACGATCATCGCGCATACCGTGAACATCACCCTTGCGCCTATCATTACCGAAGAAATAAACGCGCCTGACGACAGATCGTACCGCGTTTCGGAGCGTTTTAGCTCGATATCTCCGCCCGATCTCACGATAAACGCCATAGCCAGCGACGATAAAAAGCATACCGCGAACAGCATTAGCCCCGCCGCGGCGCTGCCGAAAACGCGCTTTCCGACAATGCCGACGATAAACGACGGACCGCTACCGAAGCAGCAGCACAGCATTCTCGCGGCGTTTTTCTCGGATAACTCACCGCGCCGCACAAGCTCCGCGAGCAGGCTCGCCCCGACGGGATAGCCGCCGATATTCGCCAGCACGAACACCGCGCAAAGTTCCTCGTCGATACGCAGTAATTTCGACAGCGGAAACGTAAGCGGACGCAGCGCCGTGCGGTACAATCCGCTCCTTTGCAGATACGCTGCCAATACCGAAAATGCGAACAGCGACGGCACAATAACCTCCAAGCAGTCCGTGACCGCCGCGCCGACCGCTCCCGCCGCGAGCTTAGGCTCGGCTATCAGAAAAACGGCGGCAAATACCGCGATTATCGACAAAATATACTTCATAATTTCCTCTTTCGTTTTTATTACGGCTTTTCCTCGCGGTTTACTCCCGCCACGCCACCGACCGCCGCGAACGACACGCAGAGCAGCAGCTTGACGAAAAACATTGCGCTCCACCCTCCGCCGAAGACCGCCGATAATATCATCAGCGGCAGTGCGAACGCAATTCCGCACAGCGCTCCCGTTTTCAGTCCATCGCGGTGTTTGATTATACCCGCAGTCTGTCCGCAGAGAAAGCTGCCTATCGACATCGCGAGCACCGCCGCCGCGCCCGCCGTCTGCACCGCCGCGTCGGTCAGCGACAGCAGCGCCGCCGCAAGCATACTCACTAACAGCGCCGCGATATATCCGACTATCAGCCCCGCCGCATACGGCAGCAGCCGTGAATTCCGTTTACGTTTACGCATTGCATCGCCCCCGAACTATTCTATGCCGCGGTTGGACGGGTTAGAAGCGGCGCAATTATTACAGTTTTGTAACCTTTGTTGACTTACGGCGGCGGAAGTGGTATAATGTATGTAGAGGTATTGCGTTCATATTCAGGAAAGGACTGATTTTATGTTTAACAAAATATCTGCTGTAATTATTGCTTTTATCGCGGCGGCTGTGCTTGTGTCGGGCTGCTCGACCGCAAACGCGGAGTATCGTGACGAACCGCAGAACGCGGCGCAGGGTGGGGCTGCGGACGGCGGAAGCAGCACGGGCGGCGTAAGCTCGATTGTATTTTCAAACGGGGGAGTACAGATCGATCACCCCGACGAGGGGTATGTGGAATATATTCCGCCGCAGAACACCTCCTCAGAGATCGACCCGTCCGAGACCGAGGAGCTGCTGGGTCATGATACTGTCATGGTGACGGAGGAGGAGCTTGCGGATATCGCGGCGAATACCTCCTACGGGGAAATTCTGGAAAAATTAGGAAAAACGCAGGCGTTCGGTCAGTTTAAGTACCGTCAGTACGTCACCGAGGACGACAGGATAATTCAGCTTTATTTTGAGAGCAAGGACGAGCTGTGCCCGTATTCGGGCACGGAGCTTTACGAGCGCGCGCTTCCGCTGAAATATGACGGCGAAGCCCCGGAGGGAACGTTTTACGGACTGCTTGCGGGGAACGGGCGTTTTATCACTTATCTGGCGGGCTCAGAAAACCCGTATATAACCGGCTGTTACCTTATGACCAGCGACGCGGAGATAGTATTTGAGGACGGCTCTCCCGCGACAGCGGACGATATGAAGCCAGACGATCCCGTGTTAGTTCGCAGCGACTACGTTCTTTACAGCTATCCCGAGCAAAGACACTGTACAAAAATAATTATCCTGAAATAGATTTTAAGGGGCTGTCAAAAGGGCAGTGCTTTCTCTTTCACACAGCAAAACGGTCATCTGCTTTTTTCGGTGAAAAATATACATTTTTAAGCAAAAATGCACGAAATATCAGAAAAAAATTTTGGAATTCTATTGCAATTTACAAAAATATGTGATACAATATAAGGTGTAATATGCGGGAATTGTGTGCCGGTTCTTACACCTGCACTTTGCCGCTAATAATTATTTGTATTAATAGGAGGAACAAATCCAATGGCTAGACAAAAGCTTACGATGGATGGCAATAACGCCGCGGGTCACGTTTCATACGCGTTTACCGATTTGGCGGCTATTTACCCCATCACCCCTTCTTCCGTTATGGCGGAGGTAACAGATTCCTGGGCAACGGCAGGCAGAAAGAATATTTTCGGCGAGGAAGTAAAGGTCGTTGAAATGCAGTCCGAGGCAGGCGCTGCTGGCGCTGTTCACGGCTCGCTTTCCGCAGGTGCGCTGACTACCACCTACACCGCTTCTCAGGGCTTGCTCCTGATGATTCCCAATATGTATAAGATCGCGGGCGAGCTGCTCCCCTCCGTAATTCACGTTTCGGCTCGTGCAGTCGCTTCTCACGCGCTGTCTATCTTCGGCGACCACAGCGATATCTACGCTTGCCGCCAGACAGGCTACGCAATGCTTTGCTCCACTAACCCTCAGGAGGTTATGGACCTCGGAGCGGTAGCTCACCTTGCGACTATCAAGGGCAGAGTTCCGTTCCTGCACTTCTTTGACGGCTTCAGAACCTCTCATGAGATCCAGAAGATCGAGGTTTGGGATTACGATACCCTCGCTAAGATGGTAGACTGGGATTCCATTCAGGCGTTCCGCGACAGAGCGCTCAATCCCGAGCAGCCCGTTCTCCACGGCACCGCTCAGAACCCCGATATCTTCTTCCAGGCTCGCGAGGCTTGCAATAAGTACTATGAGAACATTCCGAACATCGTTACCGAGTACATGGATAAGGTCAACGCCGAGATCGGCACAGACTACAAGCTGTTCAACTACTACGGCGCTCCCGATGCGGAGGAAGTTATAGTTGCTATGGGCTCCGTCTGCGATACTATCGAGGAGACTATCGACTACCTCGTAAAGCAGGGTAAGAAGGTTGGTCTCGTAAAGGTAAGACTGTACAGACCGTTCGTTTCGTCCGCTTTCGTTTCGGCTATTCCCGCTACCGCAAAGAAGATCACCGTTCTCGACAGAACGAAGGAGCCGGGCTCTCTCGGCGAGCCGCTGTTCCTCGACGTTGTGGCTGCTCTCAAGCGCGAGAACAAGTTCCAGGACGTTCCCGTATTCAGCGGACGTTACGGTCTGGGTTCGAAGGACTGCAACCCTGCGCAGATCATCGCGGTATACAACAACAAGGAAAAGCCGATCTTCACCATCGGTATCGAGGACGACGTTACCAATCTGTCGCTCGCTATTACAGAAAATCCGAACACCACTCCCGAGGGCACTACATGCTGTAAGTTCTGGGGTCTCGGCTCGGACGGTACTGTCGGCGCGAACAAGAACTCCATCAAGATCATCGGCGATCACACCGATATGTACGCGCAGGCTTACTTTGCTTACGACTCCAAGAAGTCGGGCGGCGTAACCATTTCTCACCTGCGATTCGGTAAGACCCCGATAAAGTCCACCTACTTTATCAACAAGGCAAACTTCGTAGCTTGCCATAATCCGTCTTATATCGATAAGTACGATATGGTCGAGGACGTTATCCCCGGCGGTTCGTTCCTGCTGAACTGCCAGTGGACAGTGGACGAGCTGGGCGAAAAGCTTCCCGCTTCCGTTAAGGCTTATATTGCAAAGAACAACATCAACTTCTATATCATCAACGCTATCAAGGTAGCAAAGGAGATTGGTCTGGGCAACAAGACCAATACAGTGCTCCAGTCGGCGTTCTTCTCGATCGCGAACATTATTCCCGCTGATCAGGCTATAGAGTATATGAAGAAAATGGCTTACAAGTCGTTTGCGAAGAAGGGCGACGATATCGTCAACATGAACTACGCGGCAATCGAAAAGGGCGCAGGCGAGGTCATCAAGGTTGACGTTCCCGCTGATTGGGCTGACTGCACGGGCGAGCTCGTTCATCCTCACTTTGAGGGCGGCACGGGCAACAACAAGTCGCTTATCGACTTCGTAAACAACATTCAGGTCCCCGTAAACGCGCAGCGCGGCGACAAGCTCCCCGTTTCCACATTCGTTGACATCGCGGACGGCACGTTCCCGCAGGGCTCCGCCGCTTTTGAGAAGCGCGGTATTGCCGTTGACGTTCCCAAGTGGGTTCCCGAGAACTGTATCCAGTGTAACCAGTGCGCAATGGTTTGCCCGCACGCCGTTATCCGTCCGTTTGTTTATAGCGAGGAGCAGGCGGCTAAGCTGCCCGAGGGCGTTGCGACAAAAGACGCGACAGGTATGCCCGGTATGAAGTTCACAATGGCTATTTCCACGCTCGACTGCACAGGCTGCGGCGTATGCTCCAACATCTGCCCCGCGGGCGCTAAGGACAAGGCTAAGAACGCGCTCGTTATGACGCCTATCGAGCAGGCTATGGATCAGCAGAAGTTCTTCGACTATGCGGTGACCAACGACAACTCCAACAGCGCTGCCGTTGAGAAGTTCAAGGAGAGCACCATTAAGGGCGCACAATTCAAGCAGCCGCTGCTCGAATTCTCGGGCGCTTGCGCGGGCTGCGGCGAAACACCGTACGCTAAGCTCATCACCCAGCTTTTCGGCGACAGAATGTATATCGCGAACGCAACGGGCTGCTCCTCTATCTGGGCAGGCTCCGAGCCGTCCACTCCGTACACCGTCAACAAGGCAGGTCACGGTCCCGCTTGGGCTAACTCCCTGTTCGAGGACAACGCGGAATTCGGTCTCGGTATGTTCCTCGCTCAGGATACTCTCCGCAAGAGAGCGCAGAGCAAGCTGAAAGAGATCGCGGCGCTTGAAGGTCACGAGAAGGCAAAGGGTCTCATCGACGAGTACTTCAACACCGTAAACGACGGCAAGGCTAACGCCGAGGCTACCAAGAACCTCGTTGAGGCGTTCGAGAACTGCCAGTGCGCTAACGAGCCCGCTGTCAAGGAAGTCCTCAAGCTCAAGAGCTACCTCTCCAAGAAGAGCCAGTGGATCTTCGGCGGCGACGGCTGGGCTTACGATATCGGCTACGGCGGACTTGACCACGTTATCGCGTCGGGCAAGAACGTAAACATCTTCGTATTCGATACCGAGGTTTACTCCAACACGGGCGGTCAGGCTTCCAAGGCGACCAACGTCGGCGCTGTCGCACAGTTTGCGGCGGGCGGCAAGGACGTCAAGAAGAAAGATCTCGCGGGTATCGCGATGAGCTACGGCTATGTATATGTTGCACAGATCTCCATGGGCGCGGATCGCAATCAGTGCCTGAAGGCAATTGCCGAGGCTGAGGCTTACGACGGACCGTCGCTGATAATCGCTTACGCTCCGTGTATCAACCACGGCATCAAGGGTGGTCTGACGATCGCTCAGCAGGTCGAGAAAGAAGCCGTTGAGGCGGGCTACTGGCACCTGTTCCGCTTCAATCCCGCGCTCGCGGACGAGGGCAAGTCTCCGTTCACGCTCGACAGCAAGGCTCCCACGGGCGATTACAAGGCGTTTATGATGAGAGAGGTACGTTACAACTCGCTTATGCGCGCTAACCCCGACAGAGCTACCGTACTGTTCGACAAGGCAGTCGCAAACTCCAAGGCTAAGTACGACCACCTTGTTGAAATGCAGAAAGCTTACAAGGAAGAGTTTGAGAAGTAATCCGATAACTCCGCAATAAAAAGACCCCCGAGGGAGACCTCGGGGGTTTTTGCGTGGCATAAAAAACTCCCCGCAAAGGGTGCGGGGAGTTAAGTTATTATTTAGAGAACGCCGAGGTCGGCGAGAACCTCTTTCATCTGTTCCATATCCATATTATTGGACATTGATTTTACCCGATAAATTATGCCGTCATAGGAAAAATCAGCTTTACTGTAACTGCTGCCGGTTTTTTCCATATGCTGCTCCAGAAGCAGACACATAGAACCGTCGTTCAAGGGTAATATTTCCTTGTCAACAGTTTCGTCGGCTTCGTGAGTTACTATCGGATCAAAATCTTCAATGGAAACAATGCAGCTGAAACGCAATATGAGACCGCTCTTTTTGTGAGTAAGCTCATAATCGAAGTCCAGCCAGTCACATTGACCATCATAGTACCCCAGGGAAGATACAAAGATTTTGCATGGCTGTTCTTTGAAATTATCGTTTCCGAGCGTTATCGGCTCGGCGTTGAAGGGCTTTAAAATATCGCTCGGCAATGCTTCCTCAAAGCAAGCGGAATAGATACTGTCTTCGTCGCCAACCTCGGCGCCCATTTCAAGCAGCTCGTCCTTCGTGAGTATATTCAGGTTCTTCCTGTCGGTTATGTTGTAGGAAAATTGCCACTCTTCATTAACATTCACGCCCTTAGTATCGGGTGGAGTAATCACACGAAAATCAAATCCCGTGGGCGGCGCGGCAACTGCGACGACAGCGGAGGAAAGCGTCAAACAAGCGGCAGCCGCTACCAAGGCGTATTTTATCGTTTTAATGCGCTTTACTCGCTTGGGCTTAACAATGTATCGCGCGTCGATATCATTAAGTGCTAAAACTATTGGGTTGATCTCTTTCATAAAAATAACTTCCTTTCCGTAAGATATTCTTTCAGCCCCTCGCGCAGTCTCATCAGCGCGGTAGTGGCGGCGGTCACGCTCATTGAGCACTCCCGCGCGGTTTCCTTGACCGAAAGCATATAAAAGTACCGCGCGATGAACAATTGGCGCTTTTTCTCGTGGAGCATACCGAGCCAGTCGTTCAGCGCGGCGGTAAGCTCCGCTTTTTCCGCCGCATCCTCGACGGAGTACCCCGACGGTATGCACTCGTCAAGCTCCGTGAGCAGGTCAGCGCTGCGCATGGCGGCTTTGTTGTAGTGAAAGCGGTTTATCGCTTTTCGCCGCGCGATACGGCAGATATACGCTTTCAGGTCGTCGGGGCTTTCGGGGAGCGTGCTGTTCCATACCGCGAGCAGGGTATCGTTGGCACATTCCTCCGCGTCCTCGGGCGAGCGGAGAATTCCGCGGCACACCTTAAGTATCAGACGGTTGTACTTGCGTTTCAGCTCCGACAGACCCGTCTGATCGCGTCTTGTCAGCAGTTCCGTGATTTTTACGTCTTCCAAATTATCACCTCCTGTTAATATAGTCAGCAGGGAAGTATCATTCGTCACACTTTTTTTGACATTTTTGAAACCTTTTTCAAAATTACTCGGTATTATATACGGAACAGCTTTCCAAAACAACATTTAAAAGGAGAAACACAAAATGAAAAAATACTTGGCATTATTACTGACGGCAGCGCTGCTGTTGACGGGGTGCGCGGAAAATAAAGAGGACCCCCAAAATTCTTCGGGGGAGATCTCTTCGATTTTGTCCGACAGTACTTCGTCAAGCAGCACTGAGGTTGAGCAGAACAGCTTCGACACCGTTCCCGACGAAAGCAGCGCGGAGCCCCTGCCGTTTCCGCTTTTCGGCGCGGACAACGTTCAGATAACGTTCGGCGACGTTACAGAAATGCTTGACAAGGAGGGCAATGCGCTCACAAAAGAGACTCTGGAGGATACCAAATGGTACGAGATCACCTGCGGCGGCTTTGCGTATCTGGCCGAGCCTACGGTAAGCCTTAACAGCGTCGACGACTCGGATATGTACGATCCCGAGACGCTGCTTTTCAGCGGCGCGCCCGATTACACCGATACCGAGTACAAGCGCTATAAGGTCGGCGATAAATTCGGAGATCTCACGGTAAAGAGTGCCGAGACGATGTTCTCGCGCATAGGCTACGAGGAAAAGGACGGTGTTCTCACAACGGAGCAGATCAAGGCGGAGGGTATGTGCTTTGCGGGTATGCTAAGAGGTTGCAGCGTGGAATTTGACGGAGCGGTCACAATGACAGGGTATATGCGAGTATGCGTGAGCGAGTACGGCGTCGAAGAGGGCGAGGTGCTGTTCGTTCCCGATAAGGACAGCCTTGTGCTGCCCGTAATAAATTTCCATGTAGACCGCGATACCGATAGCTTTAACACCGCGGTATGGCAGTGGCCCGTAAAGGACTTCGCCTACGCGACGGAATATCCGACGATACGTCTAGGCAACATCAACAAGGGAGTTGATATCAGCGGAATTCCCGCCGACGGCACGTCGACTAAGGTAAGTGTTACGGTCACGAACGTCTCAATGTTCTGCGATACCTATATGAGCAGCTTTATCGATGGGGAGATAGTTTTCGTTGAGGCTTTGTAACAATTATGCCGCCCTTGAGTTTAGGGGCGGCACTTTTGTTAATCAGCGGGCTTTATAAGCTCGGCTATAAAGTCGGGGTTTCTGAATGTGCAGGCTGTGCGGTCGTATTCGTCTCCGGAGGTATCCCATAATATCGGACACGCGCCGATTGCGTACATTCGCGAGGATACGTCAAGCAGATAGCTCTCGATAGTATCACGTGACTTGTTTTTGCCGAAGCAGCCGTATTCCCCGACGATAACGGGGATTCCGTTGTCGGTAAAGCGAGCCTTGAGCAAGGCGATCCTTTTTTCGAGGTCGGCAATATCGGCGGCGCTGCCCCATGTGGTCTTGGCTTTGCCCCATTCTACGTCTCCGTCAATAATGGTAAGAGTTGACGGCTCGTAATAGTGGACGGACACGGCAAGCCTGTTTACGGGGTCGTTCGGGAGTTGGAAAAGCTCGTCGCAGGTAAGCTCGACGTTGGTATTGTATCCCGAAATAAGCAGATGACGGCGCGGATTATTGCCGTCCGTACTGCGTACCGTGTCGACAAACGCCTGATTTACTTCGTTCACCAGACGGTAAGAGGAT
>CAJUMS010000085.1 GCA_910587465.1 uncultured Oscillospiraceae bacterium | reverse complement strand
GCAATCACTCGTTTCGCCGACCGCCTTGCCATTTCTTCCTGCACACGATTGAAATCCGCGCGGGATACTATCGGCTCATGGTGATTTTTCACCAAGTACATCGGAAGCTCGCCGTTGTTCTTACGGGTTTTCTTGGTAATGCAGTCTGTTATGTAGGTCTTTTGCAAGAGTGCGTCGCCTGTATATTTCTCGTTTACGAGAATGCTTTTGACAATTTCGGGCTGCCATGTGGTTTGCTTGTGTTTCGTTTTGACGGCTCGGTCGTTGAGCGAATCGGCTATCTGTCGCAGGCTCATTCCGTCAAGGTAGCTGCGGAAGATTTCCTTGACGATCTCCGCTTCTTCGGGTATGATTTCGGGGAGACCGTTCTCGCCCTTTTTATAGCCAAGCAGTTTCGCATACTGGATCGGTACATTGCCGTTCTTGAAACTCTGCCGCACTCCCCAAGATACGTTTTTGCTGATGGATTCGCTCTCGGCTTGCGCGAAGCAGGACATTATCGTTATCAGCATTTCACTCTCTGCCGTTAAGGTGTTTATGTTCTCCTTTTCGGAAATCACGGCAATTCCGAGCGTCCTCAGTTCTCTGATGTAATCCAAGCTGTCTACCGTGTTGCGTGCGAAGCGTGAGAGCGATTTTGTAAGGATCATATCTATTTTGCCTTGTCTGCACAGCCTTATCATTTTTTGAAATTGGGGGCGCTTTTTAGCTTGCGTTCCCGTAATACCTTCGTCCGCAAATATGCCTGCCATTTGCCACTCGGGGTTCTTATTGATTTTGTCGGTGTAGTACTGTATCTGCGCCTCATAGCTTGTTTTCTGCTCCTTGTCATCGGTGCTGACGCGGCAGTACGCCGCCACTTTCAAGCATTTCGCCGCCTTTTTGATTTCCTCTTGGGATTTGGCGGGGATCACTACAATTTTCATTTCGCATGGGGCTGTTATTGACGTTCCTATCATGTTCTCACCTCGTTTATCATCGTATATTTTAATTGAGCGCACTCTATTATAAGCACTTCAACCTTTTCCTTATCGGGATTTTCGGAATCAAGCAGCCGATTGATTTCATTGGTCATTATCTGAATTTCATCGGTTGGCTCATACTCCGTAACCGCCATATTGATCTGTTGTGGCTCGTCCTGCAGAGCGGGTTTGCGGTAAGTGTTGCGCTCCGCTTTTATTCGAGCTGCTTGCTTAAAATCCTTTGCGAAGATGATTTGAGGGTATCCGCTTTCACCGATATATTTTTTGTTTTCGAGTACACGACATACCATATTCTTATTCCATACCGCCTTGTCCATATTATATGGTATTTGCATTTCGGCGGCTATGGTTTTCAGCGATTTGCCGCCTATGTAGTCCGCAAAGATTTTTCGCACTGCCTCTGCTTCGGGAACATTCAGCGCATATTTTCCGTTCACCATGCAGTATCCGAACGGTATGCTTCTGTTCTTTAGCATTTTCCTCACCTCTCAATCCGCTCTGTAAAGCCGATTTCTCCGATTAAATCAAACCGTATTTCCGTTTCGGACATTACCGTGATTTTCTCAACGATTTGCCCGAATTTTATATCGTCAAATTCGGTTATCGGTTCGGCTCTCTCAAATATTCTGATAAGTTTCCGTATATCGTCCAATCGTTCGCTGTCCTCGTCATCAAGGTTGGCGTGAAGCTGCTTTTGTGCGGTTATCAACTTTCGGTCGAGTTCCTGACTGCACTCCTTGAAATATGCTCCATCGAGCGTGCCTTGCGAATTTAGCACGGTTATTAAATGCATTTGCTGCTTGAATTCCGCAATTTCTTTTCGCAGATTCGCGAGTTGTTTATCGCCGGATTTTTCTCTTTCGGAGAGAGTTTCAAGTTGACGAAGCATGGGGGAAAGTATTGCTTTATAATGCGCTTGTAGCTTATTCCATAACCTCACGAACGCTATACGGAACTCTTCTTCGCGTATCTGCCGAATGCCGCAATTGTCAGCCGATTCGTCGTGCTTTCTGCATACCCAGTATACATGGTTTTTTCTGTTCTTTCGCCTAAATGTACTGCCGCAATTTCCGCATACAATCTTTGAGTGGAAAGGTGAGTGTTCGGTTATTGTTCCGCTTGACTTGTCTCTTTTCGCAAGTACCTTTTGAGCGGTATCGAAAATCGATTTTTCTATTATCGGCTCGTGTGTTCCGCTGACATAATATTGCTCTTTTTCGCCGCGGTTAATTACTCCCCTGAATGGCAGAGTGTCGATCGTAAAGGTCTTTTGCAGCAAGGTATCGCCGATATATTTTTCGTTTGTTATTATGCAGTATATCGTACCACGTCGCCAAATTTCTTTGCGAACACCAAGTTGATTTAATCGAGTCGCTATTTCATTCATACCGATCCCGCTGACATACCAGTCAAATATTTGCTTTACGACTGCTGCTTTCTCGGGATTGATTTGAAGTTTGCCGCTGACATAATCATAACCGAACGGGGTAGAAGCGGTTTTATACGTTCCGTCCATCATACGCTTTTTAACGCCTAATCGGCAGTTTTTCGAGATGGACATTGATTCTTCTTGCGCAAACTGACTGTATATCGCCAGCATCATCTCCGAGCTTATCTCGCCAGTGTCGATATTCTCTTTTTCGAAATACACCGATATGCCGAGGGTTTTCAGCTCGCGCACTGCCTCAAGGCTGTCTTTTGTGTTCCTCGCGAACCTCGATATTGATTTTGTAAGGACCCGATCAATTTTTCCTTTTCGGCAATCGCTCATCAACCTTTGGAACTCGCTACGCTTTGCCGCCGAGGTTCCTGATATGCCTTCGTCCGCGTACATATCTACGAATACCGCGTCGGTGCTGTCCTTGAGCAGCTCAGTATAGTACCGTATCTGCGCCGCGAATGAGTTTAGCTGATCTTCGCTGTCGCTCGAAACTCGGGCGTAAGCCGCCGTTCTGACGATCTCGTCGGAACGGTCTTTTGCGGGTATTATCGTGATTTCAGCCATTTCATCACTCCTTTCAAACACAGTATACCGAAACGGTTCGGGTTTATCTATCACTAATGTCACTGAAATATCTATGGGAAATTGTATCACAACCGACAAAAGCGGACAAGGGTTCAAACCTCGGCGAGCTGCTTTATGACAGCTTTTTCTATCTTTCTGCGCTGCACTTCGGTGATAAGTTTTTCGCTCAACAGCTTGTCCAGAAAATTTCGGCACAGGTGGAATTTGTACCTAATTATCGCTTCGTTATCCATAACTTTTCCTCCAAATTATATTAAAATGTGCAATTTTCAATCTCGTCCGTAAACTCAACTGAAATTTGCACACTTTTCAGTGTGCAAACGGTTGCGGCTCTGCGCAATTACAGAGCCGTTTCCATGTATCTTAACAGCGGATATCACTCCGCTTGTTTGCCTGTAAATATATTGTCGTATTTGCCCCGCACCCCCGACATCGGGAATATTTCAGACTGCTATTGGCATAGCATCATGGGACTCTCACCCCAGCATGGTTCTCATGCCGCCGTCCTCACCGCTTCTAACTCATGACCGGACGGAAGTATCATTATCCCCCTGCGCAGGTCGTCGCGCACCGAATGCCACATCGGTTTCGGGAGCTGCTCTTTATCGCTCGGTTATAAATCAACTTTCGGAATATTGTGAGTCATAGCTCGTTCGGCAAAGTGCCGTGCTTGTCCGATTTTGTGATTCAGGGAACGTCATGGCGTAGCGCTCCTGTCGCTTTCAACCACTATGGGCTGCGCAGGGGAAAGTATCTGAAATATTGCTATTCAATTTTCAATGAGCAACAGAGGGTAAAATTTAACCCTCTATATATAAGCCACGAAAAAAGCAAAAAACAAGGATTTATTTTAAAAATTTTTTTAAATTTTTTAAAATTGTTTTCATGCGGCTTGCTATTGCCTGTGGTGACACTCCTTCCTCGGCGGCGATATTTTTTTGGAGTTCCTTATTCCAATATACTCGGATCAGAAGCTCCTTTTGCTGCGGCTGCAATTTTTCAATTGCTGCCATAAGCGCCTTATGCAGTTCAGCCTTGAGAGCATCGTCCAGCGGATCGCTGTCATCGGGTATGTAGCGTCCTTTTTCCTCCAATTCCGACATATAAGTATGGCGGCGTGTTTCCTTGCGGTCGATCTTGGCTGCCGCCTCATTCATCTCGGCAATATATTTGCCGAGTTCTTCATCAACCTCAACTTCCGTAACCTCGCCGGGGATTTTGCTCAAAAATTCATCGTATTTAACTATCATGTTAAACCTCCTGTGTTTTCTTCGTTGTTAAAAGGAACAAAAACACAGGAGGTGGGGCGCGAGAGGGGCAATGTGTCAAATATCTTCTTTTTTTGACAAATAAAAGGCGCGTTTGCCGTAAAGCAAACGCGCCTCCGAATTTTATTTTGAAAATTATTTCCCTTTTTCGGTGTTTAAGGGGATTACGACGGAATTTTGTCGACAAAAAAAGCCCCGCAGTTTTATGTAAAACTGCGGGGCTTTGACTTTCATTATGCGACGGTTTATATGGTCGCGTTCGTTCGTCGATTTTATTAAACACATTTTTTCCTTATTCTATCATTTTGCCGTCCTTCCTTTTTATTATACAATATTGCGACATCAAAAACAATGCATTTACAAATTATTTTTGTGTAAACAGAGCGCTCTTGTCGATTTTCGCTCTTGATTTAACATTATGCCCTTTCATAAAAAAAGAGCCTCACTGTTACATGAGGCTCTTAGTCCCTCCTGTAATTCATATTTTGTTTTGTTCAGAATCTAAATTATGGGAGGGGGACCTGCACTGGGTCTTTATCCGTTTTTGGACAAAAAATATCCGAGGCTGTTTACCGCCCCGGAACTGAAATCATCAAAGTGAGCCGATTGATTAGTCGGTTGTCTGCCGATGCTGCAAAACAGCCTTTTGATTCCACAGGCTGTTCCGACTTTGACGGCTATGATAATCAACTCCTTTGTTTGTTACGTTGTTTATTCAATTGAAATCATCAATATATTGCCGGTATAATTTTTCAGTCGTGAAATCATCAACAATTGACTTGGTGGTTTTTGGTGATTAAAATAAATATGTTATTTCACTAGTATAATTTTATGGTTTTTTATTTCGTATATGGTGTCTACTTGATCAAGAACAATTTGATCATGTGTGGAAATCACAACAAGTGAATTTTCAATCTTTCTATACCAATTAATAATCTTATTGCATAATTTTAAAATCTGCAAGGCTGTTTTGTTTGTTACCAATTCATTTGTATACTCACATGCGGAATAAAAAGTATAAAAATCATTCTTTTCTTCTCGAAGATATGTGATGTTTTGTGTTAATGGAATTGGAATGCAATCACAAAGTTCTTTAATCTCAGATAATCTATACATAATATCCCCCTCATTCTCCATTTGTTTTGTGCTCATATAAGTATTTGCTATATATTCTTGGAACAAACGTTATAAAAAGTAAACAGAATAACAATAGAACTGCGCTTACCTGAATATTTAGAAAATAGCCGAGTACACCCAAGAGTATAATGAAACCTCCACCAAAAAACCATATTTTACCGGCAAAACTTTGCGTTTTGGTCCATATATCATTGTCTTCATATGCCCAAGGAGCTTTTACGCCAATGTAAAAATTCTTTGCATATTTAGGCAATTTATTACCAAAATATATTAATAATATTCCAAAGATAACCATAATAAGTAAGCTAGCCGCTTTAAAGTCAACCTGCTCCATATTAATATAACCTAAGTAACTTAAACAAATTATCAACTGCAATACAAATAGAATAATATTAATTATAGAATTAAGGAATCCGTATTTGTTTCGCTTTTCCGATTTGCAATATTGTAAGAATTGCAAAACCGCAATCACTGCTCCTAACAACGGAAAAACAAAAACAATATATTTTTCCGCAAAGCTCGTCGCTCCGTTTTCGTTCCATTGAATTGCAATCTGATCTGGCAAATTAGGAAGAAATATAAAAGCGGTAATTGTCATTAATGCTATAATAATAGGCGAAATAAACCAAGAAAAGTAACGTTTCTTCATAATAATACCTCCTAAAAAAAATTAGCGAACCAAGTAATGATTTCCTCTACAACGCTTAAATTGATTTCATAAAAAATATATTTTCCTTGCCTTTGTGTACGAACCAAGTTTGCTTCCTTTAATATTGATAAATGTTTAGAGATTGCAGCATCAGAAATAGAGAATTTATTGGATATTTCACCAGCAGATTTTCTTCCATTTTTCAGCAATTGCAATATTTCTCGACGTGTCGGATCGGATACAGCCTTTAGAATTTTATCCATAAACTATTCCTTAGCCATTATTTAGAACACATTTAACCAAAAGGTTAAATGTGTTTCTTTTTTAATTTTTATTATATCATATTTATTTTATTTGTGCAATGGTAAAATACAATAAAAATCGCTGAATGATTATGTGCAAAATGCACATAATCCACATTGCTTATTATCAAATCATTCAGCATATCGGTTTTGAAGTACTCCTAACAACGCTTTATTCTTGTAGATACATCGGCATGGCAAAAACGTTAAACAGGTTGTATTCTCGCAAAACTGCTTCTGCGACTCTGCCGACATTAACACAGCTTCTGTGTACGGTGGCACTGAGCAATTATTATGTTTCTACAATTACACTACCGCTCATAACTTCACTTCAAGGCTGAAATTCCCGTCAAGGTCAGCCTTGAGCGTGATGGTACGGATATACTTTTTGTAAAAATTCATTATTTCGGTATCGCTCGCCTCTATCCTCGCCTGCTCAAACAGCATACGGGCAAGCTCTTTGCCGTTGTAGGTAAGCAGATCGGGCAGACGTTCCTTGAGCGCGCCTATAAGAACCGCACGTTTGAATTCCTCAATGTTGCCGGAACAGAAGTCGTCGAGTGAACAGTAATATATTTCGCTTGTTTCGAGTGCTCTCTTTATCGCCTGTCCGCACTTATCCCACTCTACCACCACAAGGAACTCCGCCTCCGGCAGCGAGGATATCAAGCCCCAGTAATCGCTGTCGCTTGACAGCAGTATGAACGATGATACGTCGTTTCTGTAGAATTCTCTGCATACTCCCGTCGACACCTTGATGTCAACGAGCGACTTGTAGTCGGTAATGCGCTCCACCTCAATATGCCCGATGGGTATGCCGATGAACCGCTCGAGATAATCCCAACCGTCTGTTGTGTGAACGTCATCGTAAAGCACTATCTTATCGATTTTGTCAAGCTCGTCGCCGTTAAGATTTTTCAGCATACCGTACAGCTTGTAAACATCGGAATTTTCGCAGTCCACAACAATGACCGTTTTGTAGCTGCTCCTTATGAACTCATAAATGTTGTTCTTGACTTCGCTTACGGCGTTCTTGTATTTGGAATTGTCGCCGAAGTAGTCACCGTTCATTTTATATAATATCTCAATGAATTTCCCGTCCGTGTATAAAATATTTCCGTAGTCCTTCGGCTTCCAATGAATATATTGCTGATACGGGTAATACGGAAGATTTTCCATGTATTTTTCAAACTCGTATTTCTGATTTTCTTCGTTTGTGAACTTCGGGAGGATGAACAAGTCCTTTATGTATTCCCAATTCAGCCAATCGGGAAACAGCTCCCGACAGGCGTTTATATGCTCGGCTATCAGCTTGTTGATATGCAGAGTGTAGTCCGCCGCGAGCTTATTCGGCAGAATGACCTGTATTCCGTGTTCTTCGAGTCAAGCTATATTCTCTGTGTCGAACCACTCTATTTTATCAATATTATATAGTCGTTTCTCAGAATATCATCTGTTCTTTTGAATTTGAGCATTAGTGCCGTTCGCAGCTTGCATAAATATCTGATCACAGTCGCTTCTTTGCTTGCTCCAAGCTGTTCGAGCAACTCGGAGCACTCGTTCGCATAGCTGCTGACCAGCGTTGGTTTCTTAATGCCTATAAGATATGCCATTCTGCAAACAATTTCCTTTGTATCCGTTCGCATGAAATTCATCCCTTCATTTTTATTGCCACGTTTGTTCCTGTCCTGGCATAATGCGAAACAAGTATACCTATCCAATTATATTATATCATAATATGCCGAAAAAAGCAATCTATTATAAAAAGGTTATGACGGTGTGAAGCGCTGCCGAAACGCTTTCTTGACATTTTTTTAAAAAACGGGTTTACAAAACGCTTTATATATGGTATAATTAAAAAGAATATCCATTTTTAGTATTACATCATACTTTATCGAATCGCAAAACGATCTCCGCCGTTTATACGGCAAACAATACAAGGTGATTTTTAAACACGATAAAACGGAGGTGACAGGTTGTGCTTAAAATTGCTGTTTGCGATGATGATCCGATAATGCTCGATTTTGTAAGCAAGAATGCGAATACTCTACTTGCGCAAAGCGGGGCTGGGCATACCACTGTACGTTTTCTATCCGGAACGGAGTTCCTAAAAGCTCATAAGGCCGCCCCTTTTGACGTTGTGTTCCTTGATATAGATATGCCGAAAATAAGCGGTTTTGATGTCGCCGAACAAATAAACAACATCAATGAAACGTTGATTATATTTGTTACATCACACGATGAATTGGTGTATTCGTCAATAAGATTTCGCCCATTTAGGTTCATCAGAAAGACATATCTTGAAAATGAACTTTCCGAAACACTGGAAGCTGTTATAAATGAAATAACAAAACGCGATTCTGGGAGAAAATTCATGTTTCAAACAAAATCCGGGGAAGTATTTGTTGATTTAAGCCGTGTTGAATACATAGAGATATACGGACATTGGCTCAGGGTGTGCATCAAAGATGATGAACCGTTAAATTGTTATGGAAGCCTTTCCGATTTTGAAAGAAAACTTGAAGAGCATGACTTCGTGCGGACACACAAAAGTTTTTTAGTGAATTGCAAGTTCATATTTGCGATTGAAAAAAATCAAGTGGTTCTTGACGACAAAACAATAATACCGCTTAGCCGATACAAATCGGAAATGGTTAAAAATAAATTCAAGAAATTGCTGCGAGGTACTTTATGAATAATATTGTTGAAGCCTGCGCTTCGCTTTTGGAGTGCTGCATTTTTGTCAGAATATGCAACGGGTATCTTGGATTTAAAACCGAAAAACTAAAATGGCTCAAAGCAATTATCGTATATATTCCATTAGCTTTAGTTGACGTGTTTTTATGTCAGCTTGAGGGGTTTGAGAATATCTCCATTTTTATGCTTTTACTCATTCTGCTCATATATTCATTCGTTTTTCTGAGTGGGAAGATATGGGAAAAGATTCTTGTTTCGGTAATGCCAACTTTAACAGCACTTCCTATAAATTTAATTGTGATGAGTGTGTTCAGTATGCTGGCGGACAACGACCGCACGGAGGTTATGCCGGGCGGCACGATGCGGATACCGGTTTTGTTTTTTTCAAAAGCTATATTCTTTTTTGCCTGCGAAATAGTGATAAGAATAAGACGAAAGCAGTACCGTTCGCTTAGCGGATTCCAATGGATTCTGCAGTTGTCCTGCTTCTTGATTTCATTCTTAATCGCAACTCTGTTGTGGAACATTTCAAGAGATCAACCGGAAACCTCACCGCTTTTTTTAATAATTTTCCTTTTGATCGGAACGCTAAATGTTCTGCTTTATATTATTATGAGTATAATGCAGCGCGACAATATAACAAGGGAGGAGTATAATCTGCTGAAAGCGAATATATCCTCACAAGAGAAACTTGCTGTTGAAATTCGGGAAAGATATTCCGAAGTAAAAACCCTGAAGCACGATATGAAACATTATCTTATGGCTGCGGCAGAACTGATTTCCGACGAAAAACCGCTCGAAGCAAAGGCGTACATTGAAAGCATAGTTGATGAAAAGATAAATCCATCAAATGTGGGCGTGAATACGGGAAGCGCTGTTATAGATGCTGTACTCAACAATAAAATTGCTCTTTGTAACACAAAGGGCATTAAGATGAAGTGCGCAATTGATACTCAATTTGAGAATATCAATGATATTGATATCAGTATTCTTCTGTCAAATCTGTTGGATAATGCCATAAGAGGCTGCGACACATCCGATCCGTATATTGAACTTATTATAAGCCGTAAGAAGTCATTGACTTTTATATCAGTAAAAAACAGCATATCCGGCTCGGTGTTGACAGACAACCCCGATCTTAAAACCGACAAGGTCGATAAAAGCGAGCACGGATACGGGATAAGGTCAATAAGGGATATTGCCAAAAAGTATGACGGCAGTGTGGAGTTTATGGAGGATAACGGCAAATTCATCGCAGAAATTTGGTTAAAAATGGCAAAATAGTGCCGTTTATGTTGTGAGCGTGCCGTTCGTGCTAAAGGTATTGCAATTTAAAATTTAATCAGCTATAATGATGACAGAAAGAGGTGATGTGATGATCACTAAACTCAGTCACATTATAGCTGATTTTTTTATTCGCCAGAAAGTCGTTCCTGAAGAACAACGTGAAATATATGAATACGGTTTTGAATTGAGTATTTCCTCGTTGATTGGGATTTTGATTGTGCTGACTATAGGATTGGTCAGCGGAAAATTCTGGGAAAGCGTTGTGTTCTACATAGTATTTTGTTTTACAAGACTGTTTACCGGAGGATACCACGCACCTACCCACCTGATTTGCAAAATTACTTTTGCAGCGGCTTTGCTTGTGGTGCTTGCAGTGGATTGGCTGCTGCACGGAATAGAGGATTATTATTGGTTTGTTCTTCATTTTTACAGCTTGGTTATCGTGTGTCAATTTGCTCCGGTTGAAAATCCGAACAAGGAATTGACCAAGCGGCAAAAAGTAAAGTGTAAGGTAATATCAATAATTGAAATGGCGGTTTGGCTGGCTGTTATGTTTCTTTTTCGTGTTCTCGACAGCGAGCTTGATCATATAGTGGCATTAACTTTGTTCTGCGTATCAAATTTGATGCTCCTGGGAATTCACAAAGAAAGGAGGAAACCAAGATGAAAAAGTCTGTAAAATCAACGATTCTTAATGCGGTTGCAAAAGCTGTTTTGGGAACTGCAAAGAAGGCTTGCGGCGCGGCTTCCGCATGGGATTGCTATCAGCCGAAGGAGCCTGCAGCTCTCAAGAAGATCTGCAAGTGAGTCCTCTCGGCGCTGCCCATAA
>CAJUMS010000084.1 GCA_910587465.1 uncultured Oscillospiraceae bacterium | reverse complement strand
GTTCAGACGTGTGCTCTTGCGATCTAACGGGAGCTGTTCGGGGATAACCTTGCCGAGAATGCGGACTTCCTCCGCCTCAATCTCGACCGTACCCGTCTCGATCTTGTCATTATAGGTGCTCTCATCACGCTTGAGAACAGTGCCGGCGATAGATACCGCGCACTCCTTGCGGATACCCTCGAGCAGCGACTCGTTGTGGAACACAATCTGCACCTGACCGTAATGATCGCGCAGGTCGACGAACATAATTCCGCCGTGGTCGCGGATATTCTCCACCCAACCCGCCGCGCGGACCCTTTTTCCGATATCCTTTTCGCTCACCGCGTTGCAGTACTGCGTACGGTATTCATTTTCTCTGAACAAAATATTCAATCCTTTCACTAACCTCTATGGTTATTTATTGCAAAATAATCTCAAAATATACAATATTTAGCATTTCGGATAACTCCGAGTTATTGTATTTAACAATTTATTATACCACTTATACGCGGAATTGTCAAGTTTTATAAGAGCTTTTTTACAAATTTTCGGTATATTTCGTCCCATATTACGGAATCTATGAAAAAATATCTTGACAATGGCGGCGGATTTCGTTATAATAAATAATGTATGTGGCGGAAAATATGGGGTACAGTTATATGAATAAACCTGATAAAATCAAAAAGAAAAAAAGCAACAAATTAAACCTTATTATCTGCGGTATCGCGTTTATCGTCATGATAGTTTATCTGCTGTTTGTGGACAAGCTCGAGAACGTGCTGAACGCGCTGCGGAATATCAATCCGATATTTCTCGTCGTGTGTATTTTGTTTATGTTGGGCTACTGGCTCTGCGAGAGCGCTACCGTTCATGTGATACTTAAAGCGCTCCATCCGAGAGCCCGTTTCTGGCATACATGGCTTGATACCATTATCGGACAGTATTTCAACTGCATTACCCCCTGCGCTTCGGGCGGTCAGCCTATGCAGGCTTACTATTTCGTACAGCTCGGCGTACCGCTCGGAGCGGGACTTACGGCTCTGCTGTCGCGGTTTATCGTGTATCAGTTCGTACTGACGGCGTATTCGGTGTTTACTCTCGTTGTAGGGTTCAATCAATTTGGCGGTGATCTCTCGCAAAAAGGCTTGATGCCATTTGTTCTGATAGGATTCGTTATCAACACGGCGGTCATCGTGTTCCTGCTAAGCATAGCGCTGTGGAAAAACGGCACGGTCAAGGCGGCAAACGGAATAATAACGCTGCTCACGAAAATGCATATCGTCAAAAAGCCCATGCACTGGCGGCTGTATTTTACGCGCGAGGTCAACAAATTCCACGAAAATTTTAAGTTCCTCAAAAAAAATGTATGGATAATCGTCAAGTCATGTTTCTTTACGTTTATTCAACTCACGCTGTACCTCAGCATTTCCTATGTGCTGTACAGAGGGTTTGGAGTTGAGGGAGAAAGCCTGCTGAAGATCATCTCCTATCAAGCGTATGTGTTGATGATATCGTCGTTTATACCGCTGCCGGGAGCTATGGGCGCGGCGGAGCTGGGATATTCGGGATTTTTTAGGGATATGTTTGGAGCGTATACGGGTGTGTCGACCATGCTGTGGAGAATATTCACGTTCTATCTGCCGATACTGGTGGGAATGGGATTTATGCTGACCTTAAAGAACAAGGGCATTGAAGCGCCCGATAAAGTTGACATGGATAAGATGGAGCAAGCGATCTCAAAGGAGATCGGCGGCGATCAATAACAGTGAGTAACGGGAGAAATAATGATGTAGAACATTCTTACTGCCGAAACAATAAAAAATAAAGGAAGATCAACAGATGGCTGATTTAAAGCATGAAATTGAAAGGCGAAGGACCTTTGCGATAATCTCACACCCCGACGCGGGTAAGACTACGCTGACGGAGAAGTTTTTGCTGTACGGCGGAGCTATCTCTCTGGCGGGCGCTGTCAAGGGCAAGAAGAACGCTCGTCACGCGACCTCCGACTGGATGGAGATCGAAAAGCAGCGCGGAATTTCCGTCACCTCGTCGGTAATGCAGTTCAACTATGAAGGGTACTGCATAAACATTCTGGACACCCCGGGACATCAGGATTTCTCGGAGGATACCTACCGCACGCTTATGGCGGCTGATTCGGCGGTAATGGTAATCGACGCGGCAAAGGGCGTCGAAAATCAGACGCGCAAGCTGTTCAAGGTCTGCACACTGCGGAATATCCCGATATTCACGTTCATCAACAAAATGGATCGCGAGAGCCGTAATCCGTTCGATCTGCTGGAAGAGATTGAAAACGAGCTTGGGATAAGGACCTATCCCGTCAACTGGCCTATCGGCTCGGGCAAGGAGTTCAAAGGCGTTTACGACCGCGAGAACCGTCATATAATCTCGTTCGAGGCGAACAACGGAACGCGCGAGGTCGCGAAAACCGAGGTCGACTTAAACGACGAAAATCTCGCGGAGCTTATCGGAAATACCAACTACAACACCCTCCGCGACGACGTGGAGCTGCTCGACGGCGCTTCGGAGGAATTCGACGCGGAGCTTGTCAACAGCGGAAAGCTGTCGCCTGTGTTCTTCGGGTCGGCACTCACGAACTTCGGAGTCGAACCGTTCCTCGAGAACTTCCTGAAAATGACCACTCCTCCCCTGCCACGCACCACCGAGGGTGGTATCGTCGATCCGTTTGACGAGAGCTTTTCGGCGTTCATTTTCAAGATACAGGCAAATATGAATAAGGCACACCGCGACAGAATAGCGTTTATGCGAATCGTCAGCGGAAAGTTCGACAAGGATATGGAGGTTATACACGTCCAGAATAACCGCGTAATGCGCTTGTCTCAGCCGCAGCAAATAATGGCGAACGACCGCGAGGTCATTCAGGAGGCGTATGCGGGCGACATTATGGGTGTATTTGACCCGGGAGTGTTCTCGATAGGCGATACCGTCTGCGCGCCCAAGAGCAAGGTCATCTTCGAGGGGATACCGACGTTTGCGCCCGAGCACTTCGCGCGTATACGTCAGAAGGACACGCTGAAAAGAAAGCAGTTTATAAAGGGCACCACACAGATAGCGCAGGAAGGCGCGATACAGATATTCTCCGAGCCGCAGAGCGGTTTCGAGGAGGTCATAGTGGGCGTTGTCGGAGTGCTGCAATTCGAGGTGCTGGAGTACCGGCTGAAGAACGAGTACAATGTCGACATTATCCGAGAGGACTTGTCCTACGAATATATCCGCTGGATAACGAGCGAAAAGCACCTTGCAGGCGGTCTGGACGAGCTTCAAAAGCTGATACTCACCTCCGATACCAAGCTCATTCAGGACGTCAAGGGCAACTATCTGCTGATATTCACAAGCGAGTGGAATATCAAGTGGGCGCTCGACAAAAACGAGGGACTGGAGCTTGCGGAGTTCAATCGCGACTGATTGACGTTTTTCCCGTTTTTGTGGGCAAAACCGTCACAAATTCAAAAAAAATTGCCGAATTCGACGACCGAATTCGGCATATTTTATGCCCTGTTTGAATTATAATTAAAGTACAAGCGAGGTGACAACGTTATACCGTGACTGTTTACATTGACGTTCTGGTTATACTTAACCTGTACATAAATTATTTTCTGATAAGATCAAGCGTACTCGTTATGCGGCGGAGTGTTTCGGCTAAGCGGTGTCTGCTCGCGGCGGCGGTCGGCGCGGCGAGTTCGCTTGTGATACTGTTGCCCGAGCTGCCGTTTATCGTTATCGCGCTGGAAAAGCTCGTTATCGGTGGACTTATCACGTTCGCGGCATTCGGCAGACAGAAGCCCGTCGATTTTGCGGTGTGCGCGTTGTTTTTCCTGCTGGTGAGCTTCGTATACGCGGGGCTTATGACGGCGCTGTGGACATTCTGCGCACCTTACGGAATGGTCTTCGGCAACGGCGTGGCGTACTTCAACATACCGATCGCGGCGATAATCGCGTTTACGGCGGCTGCTTATTTCGCAGTAAGACTGGTACGTTACTTCGCGGACAGGCGGCTGCGGTGCGGCAAGATATGTAATGTGAGGATATCCGCGAACGGAACGGAGATACAGCTTCGCGGTCTCTGCGACACTGGGAACGGACTGTGCGACATATTCAGCGGCAAGCCCGTTATTGTGTGCAGATACGAAAAAATCGCCGAGATAACTCCGAAAAACGCTCGGGATTTCCTCGACGGCTCTCTTGACGAGAGCGGCGGACTGCGGCTTATTCCGTGCAGAACTGTGGCATCGGAGACGCTGCTTCCGATCTTTAGGGCTGACGGCATAACCGTTGACGGGAAATCGGCGGACGCGCTTGTGGGAGTAACGAAAAATCCGCTCGGCAGCGATATCGACTGCATTTTTGACCCGAAAATAATATCAATAGGACACCTCTAAAAATCGGTTTGAAAAAGGTAGACACAAAGCGTCAACTCTCCAAAACGGGAGAATAAGTCGGATGCAAGGAGGTTTTATAAAGCAGACGGCGTACTCTGCCCTTTTGCTCAAACAAGATATTAAGAGGTGTCCGAATTTTTAATACGGAGGAATGGCTATGCTAAGGAAATTTTTACGGCAGATACGGCTTGCACTTGATAAATTATTCACCAAGAAAGCCGAAAATTACATTCACTACATCAACGGCTCGGAGCAGCTCCCCGCGCCGCTCAGCAAAGAGGAAGAAGAGGCTGCGTTTAAGCTTATGGAGACCGATTTCGACAAGGCGCGAGACATGCTGATAGTGCATAATCTGCGGCTTGTCGTGTATATCGCCAAGAAATTCGAGAACACGGGGATATGGCTTGAGGATCTGATCTCTATCGGGACTGTCGGGCTTATCAAGGCGGTCAATACGTTCAGCGTGGGGAAGAACATCAAGCTCGCGACTTACGCGTCGCGATGCATTGAAAACGAAATTCTGATGTATCTGCGCAAGTACTCGCAATACCGCTACGATATCTCCATTGACGAGCCTCTGAACGTCGATTGGGACGGCAACGAGCTGCTGCTCTCGGACGTCCTCGGCACGGACAGCGACTGTGTAAACTCCCATATCGAGGAGGAAGTCGAAAAGCAGCTGCTCCACGACGCGGTAAATCACCTCGGCGCGCGTGAGAAAAAAATAATGGAAATGCGCTTCGGGCTGAATGGCTGCAAGGAGAAAACACAAAAGGAGGTCGCGGACGAGATCGGCATTTCGCAGAGCTACATCTCGCGGCTTGAAAAACGTATTATAAAGCAGCTCCGCGAGGAATTGGAGAAGGTGTGCAACTAAATTCTGTTTTTGATTTTATTGAGCGCACCCTTTTCCAATCTTGAAACCTGTGCTTGGCTTATTCCAATTTCCTTTGCAACCTCAACCTGTGTTTTCCCTCGGAAAAAGCGCAGGTTGAGTATCCTTTTCTCACGTTTTCCCAGCTGTGCTATGGCTTCCTTGAGAGATATCTCGTTCAGCCAGTTCATATCGTCGTTATGGTCGCCGAGCTGATCAAGGACGTAGATGGTGTCGCCCGACTCGGAAAACACGGGCTCGTACAGCGAGATCGGCTCGCTTATTGCTTCAAGAGCGATAACAACGTCCTGTCTCGGTACGCCTATCTCCTTGGCGATGTCCTCAACGCGCGGCTCACAGCCCTTTTCCGCGGTCAGCTTTTCCTTTGCCTGCATAGCCTTATACGCCAGATCGCGAACGGAACGGCTCACGCGCACGGGAGCGTTGTCGCGAAGATAACGACGCAGCTCGCCCATTATCATAGGCACGGCATACGTCGAGAACCGCACGGGCTGAGTAATGTCGAAGTTATCTATCGCCTTGATAAGCCCGATACAGCCTACCTGAAACAGATCGTCCGCGCTCTCTCCCCTGCCCATAAAGCGCTGTATAACGCTGAGCACAAGGCGCAGATTGCCGCGGATAAGTTCCTCGCGAGCTTGCATATCACCCTGCTTTACGCGCTTTAACAGCTCCATTTTTTCTGCTTCCTTAAGCACCTTCAGCTTAGATGTGTTGACCCCGCTTATCTCGACCTTGTTATAGTACATATTTCCGACCTCCGTTACTTGGTACAAGTATTATTGTCGGAAATCGGTTTTGATATTCTCCAAAAAATGTGCGAGAAAAAATTTCACATAAAAAAACACAGAGCATAACGCCCTGTGTTTTTTATTCAATAAAGCTGTACGCCTTTTCATTTTCGGTCAATACGCGGAGCTCTTTTCCGTCGCTTATTATCACGATATTTCCGTTGGCGGCGGTGGAATACGCCTCCTCGCAGCCGTTCTCAGCCAGCCTGTCAAGCACCTCGCTCCTCGGGTGACCATAATAGTTTATCGCGCCCGTCTCGAACACTGCTATCTTCGGTGAGACCTGCTGCAAGAATTCCGCGCTGCTCGAGCCTGCGCTCCCGTGATGACCAACCTTTAGCACGCCCGCCTGCAGGTTAGTTTCCGCGTTGATCAGGTCAAGCTCGCCCGCGCGTTCTAGGTCGCCTGTGAACAGAAACGATGTTTCACCGTAAACCAGCCGCGCGACTATCGAAAAATCGTTTTCCTCTCTGTAATCAAGATATATCGGCGCGATTATGTCAAGATACATATCCTCGCCGAGCATCAAACGTTCGCCTGCCTTGGCATATCGAAAACGGATGCCGCGGTCGTTTATGACCTTAGTCAGCCGTTGGTATGTAACGCTCTGCACCTCAAACTCGGGCATGACCACCTCGCCAACCTCAAAACGGCTGAGCAGCTTGTGCATTCCGCCGTAATGATCGTCGTGAGGATGAGTAATTATCACCGTATTGAGCTGTTCAACGCCGCTGTATTTCAGAAAGCCGATAACGCTGTCGATCTTGTCGGTATCGCCGCAGTCGATAAGGATGTTGTAACCGTTCGCCGAGATAAGCTCGCAGTCGCCCTGCCCTACGTCGATAAAGCTGACCGCCATTTCGTTGTCGGATAACTCCGCATACGGCTTTGCGCCGCCGCCGAATAATCTTATAATGTCATAAGTCGACGGCACTGCACCGATATGCAAATAACGGTCGTTAAAATACAGAAAAAGCACTGCCGCGAGAAAGACCGACGCGGCAATGCTTATCAATGCGGAAACGAATTCCTTTCGCCTTTTTATCTTATCGCGCCTTACCTTGCGCTCTATCATTTTCTCATTCCTCCGAGCCACCGAGCTTCTCAACGAGAGTAGCTGCCATTACGCCGAACAGCGCACACGCAAACCCGTAGCCCGTTTGCAGATTGAACCCGAAGCCGTCGGGAAGTATCGCGTAAACCGAGCCGATAACAAGCCCCATAAGCGCCGAATACACCATGAGCTTGTTCTTCTTTATCAGCATTGAAATCAGCTTCGCACCGCCGATTATTCCGATGACTGCTCCTATTGCGAACGGGATAATTACGTAGAAGTTCATATCCTTGATAGCGCCGATTATCGTTTCGTAAACGCCAAGCAGCATCATCACGAACGAACCCGAGATACCCGGGATTATCATAGTCACCGCCGCTATCGCCGCGCAGACGATAAGCTTGAGAGAGATAACAAGGTCAAAGCCCGTCACAACGTCGGGCGCAAGCTTGAAAACGTCCATCTTTTCGAGCACAGTCAGTCCGATAACGACCGCCATTGCGATCACGAACGGAATCGCGCAGGATGGCTTTACCTTCTTTTCCTCGGTGCCGAATTTATAGATCAACGGAACGCCGCCAAGTATCAGTCCGATAAAGAACATATTCGTCTGAATGCCGAAATTCTCAAACAGCGAGGAAATGACGAACGCCGAAAGCACTATTCCCCCGCCCGCTCCAAGTGCGAACGTAAACAAAAACCAGAAATTTTGAAATATCTTTTTTATACCCGAGATCGCCTCGGTCAGTCTGTCAAAAACTCCGAAAACGACCAGCATGGTGCCGCCGCTTACGCCCGGTATAACGTTTGCCGTGCCGAAAACGAGTCCGCAAAGGAAATATCTTAGATACTCGATAATTTTTTTCATGAAAGCTCCTTAACCCGAACCTTCCCACACAGCCGCTTAAAGGCGGCTCTCCGGGCTATGTGGAAAGGTTCTTAAAAAAATGTCTTGCGAAGTAATATGCGGCGGCAGGGAGAATTCCCGTTGCGACGCTTATCAAAAGCGCCAGAATGTCAATAGCGGCAAAGCCGAACGCCGTATTCACGAGCGGAATATAAACCAGTAGTATCGGTATAAAAGCGAAAGTCGCAACAGCCGCCTTCGCGAGCGTTCCCGCGCCGCTGAACGCCCTGAACGGCTCCTCGTCCGAATGACGGAGCACCGCAAACGCCGCAGAGCAGAACGAGTAGGATATCAGTGCGCAGCTCCTCGCGGACTCAAAATTGGTGCCGTTGTACATAAGCAGGTACGAGGCGATGGCGACCGCTCCGGAAAGCGCTCCGAAAAACGCCGCGCCGCCTATGAAGCGGTAGTTTATCTTCCTTTCGGCTACGAACTCCGAGGGCGGCATTACCGAGCGCATATCCGCGCGGCAGTCCACATATCCCAGCGCCGCCATTGGCAGGAATATCATGGAAACAAGCGCGATTATCGCGGGCGTGAGCATAAGGTGCACATCGCTGAAAAGGTTTATCATTATCAGCACGATAAGACCCACATATCCAGATATCATCAGCGAGACCGCGCGCTTTATGTTGCGGTGTATCTGCCTTGCCGCGGCGATCATATCCGCGATAGTCGAGAAGTTGTCGTCGTTCATTATCACGTCGGCAGCCTCGTATGCGCTGCCCGCAGAGTGCTGGGAAATGGTAATTCCCACGTCCGCCGCCTCAAGCGCGTCCGCGTCGCCCGTGCGGGTGCCAGTCATAGCGACCACCTCGCCGTTTTCCTTCAGCTTTCCGATAACGTACAGCTTTTGCTCAAGCGTAAGCTTGGCGTAGATATCCGCATCAAAATCAAGGTAAGTGCCGTACTCGACCGACTCCTCGATTTGCTTGCCCGTAATAACGGAACTTGTGGACAGACCGATCATCTTTCCCGTCGACTCGGCGACGCTCGGGTTTTCCTCGGTCAGCATAACGACGCGCACTCCCGAACGTCGGCATGTCTTAACAGCCGACGATACCGAGTCACGCAGCGGCGCGGAGAACGCTACAAATCCCACAAAAGTATATGAAAATCCCGCCGTCACGTCCATATCGTCATTGTCCGCGTCAACGCACGCCACCGCCATTACGCTGCAACCCTTGGCGTAGTAATCCTCGTACTTCTTCTGAGCGACAAAAAGCTCGTCACCGTTAAGCCTGCACATCGGCAGTATCTGCTCGGGAATGCCCTTTATACAGCATATCTTAGCGCCGCCGACACTCCAGACCGCACCGTTCATCGACTCGCCCTCGGCTACCTTTTCTATGAAAACGTTGTCGGTGTAAACGTCCGCGATCTTGTCGTCAAAGAACGTCGCCTTTACCATAAGAGCGCGCTCCGCAGGATCGATAGTGTTAGGCTCGCAGGCGAGCGCCGCGACCTTGTACAACAGCTCCTCGCTTTTGGCGTACACGCCTCTTACCTCAAGGGAATTTTTGGAGATCGCCCCCTCCTTTTCCACGCAGAGCACGGACAAGGAGTTCAGCTTTTCGATATCAGACAATGACTTCACCACCGCACCGCCCTTGATAAGGCTCATCGCACCCTTGGTGTAGTACAGCCTGATGACCGCGCCAATCCCTGTCGGGATAAAGCATAATCCCAGCGTTATTCCGCTGAGCGCGGACGGTATTATCTCGCCGCCGGATATGACCTTTATCACCACGGAAACGATAGTCAGCAGCACCGCGACCGCGCTGCACAGCGGAACTATCGAGCGCACTACCCTTTCAAGGTTTGTGTAATACGGGTGACGGTCGGCGACAGCACCGAATTTACGGAAATATTTCGTATCCACGCCCGTAGCGCTTACCTTACATATCGCGATACCCGAGATTATCATCGTACCGCTGTATACGAACGTCGGCTTGAGGTCGTTTTTTGACATCGCACCGACATATTTCGCAACAGGAGTATTGTCATCCGTAAAGATGCCCTCGTCGACGGTGAGGTCGCGTGCTTCAAGTATGAATGCATCCGCGGGAACCCTCTCCCCCGCCTGCACGACTATAACGTCCTCGGGTACTATAAGCTCCTTTTCGATAAGCTCCGGCTTACCCGAACGTATAACACGAAACTTTACCGCGGTGGTCTCCTCGATCTCGTCAAGCCTGTCGTCGACAGTCTTGCGGAAATGTATCTCCATACATACGTAAAACACTTCGATAAGCAACACGGCTATACCCATGCCGACGCCGGCACCGAAAAAGCACAATACTCCCGCAATGAACATCAGCAGCACCGACGGAGACAGAAAAATATCGGCATACGAAAAGCCCATAAACGTGCGCGGCGCTCCGGTATATGTATTCAAGCCATACATTGACAGCTTTTTTTCGATCTCGTTTTCGGTAAGTCCGAAATACTCCTCGTCAAAATTAAAAAACTTTGCCATAAAAAATCTTCTTTCTCTATATAAGATGCATGTACACTCTCTTTTATTATCTCATATTTGTGTCAAAAAATCAATACATTTTGCAAATTTTTACCTGATTATATAAAAAAATACTCTGTTCGACCTAATTTGTCAAAGACCGTCCCACAAATATTTATTAAGATCGACGGTATTGTCGGCGCGGACCTCTATCCCGTCCGCCCTCAGCATATCCGCCTGCACATTTATGCCGCCGAACGCGAACGCGGGCGCAAGTCCTCCGAAGCGGTTCACCACGCGATAGCATGGTATACCGTCGGGGTCGGGGTTGGCGTGGAGCGCGTAGCCGACCGCCCTCGACCACTTGACATTCCCCGCAAGCGCGGCAATCTGCCCGTATGTCGCGACCTTTCCTCGGGGTATCTTTTTTACGATCTCGTATATCTTTTCAAAGGTTGTCATTGATTATTTTTTAACGCTCCGCTTGCCGTCCAAATGCTGCACATTTGTACTTACTCATTATCACATCAGCTTAAAGGCTGACATAATAATGGCGGCTGCACTTAAACCTCC
Source organism: uncultured Oscillospiraceae bacterium (assembly GCA_910587465.1). Taxonomy (GTDB): domain Bacteria; phylum Bacillota; class Clostridia; order Oscillospirales; family Ruminococcaceae; genus CAG-115. Next base: position 280 of record CAJUMS010000084.1, on the reverse strand, counting down.
CTCTTATCATTAGTGTAAAGTATCCGCCGAAAATCGCTGTCGCGCGTGTCCATATCGCCGAGATAGCAGCGCTCGTGCTCGGGAACAGCCTCGTAAGCCTTGCGCAGCTCCTCCTTATAAAAATCTGTAGGCTCGACAAGATATGATTTTGTCAATATTACTTTACACAATTTTCTCAAAAAAAACGAGTTTTTTGAGAAAATTGTGTAAAGTTATATTGACAAAATCACCAAGACCCAAATCCATATACCCGCTTTTCGCCTTGTGTACCCACCCGCTT
>CAJUMS010000083.1:7585-11488 GCA_910587465.1 uncultured Oscillospiraceae bacterium | reverse complement strand
TTCTTGAGGAGTACAGAACGCTTGAATACGTTCACAATCATGAAACGCACGAACGTTTGATCGGCGGATTGGGCGAACAGCATCTTGACGTTACAGCGGCTAAGCTCAAGGCAAAATTTGGTCTCGACGTGGAAATGGTTGCTCCCAAGGTAGCTTACCGCGAGGCTATAAAGAAAAAGGTAACAATTGAGAGCAAGTACAAGAAGCAGTCGGGTGGTCACGGTCAGTACGGTCACGTAAAGATCGAGTTCGAGCCCTATGAGGGTGACGAGCTGCTGTTCGAGGAAAAGATTTTCGGCGGATCCGTTCCCAAGAACTTCTTCCCCGCAATCGAAAAGGGCTTGCAGGAGGCAGCAGAAAAGGGCTCTATCGGCGGCTATCCCGTTGTGCGCATGAAAGCAACGCTGCTTGACGGCAGCTATCACCCCGTAGACAGCTCGGAAATGGCGTTCAAGACCGCCGCTTCGATGGCATTCAAGGACTGTATGAAGATCGCGGAGCCGTATTTGCTCGAGCCGATACAGAGCCTTAAAGTGCTCGTTCCCGACGACAAACAGGGAGACATTATGAGCGTGCTCTCCAAGCGCCGCGGCTCCGTTCTGGGAATGAACAGCATGGGCGACGGAATGACCGAGCTTATCGCGGAGGCTCCCGAAGCGGAAATGCTTGACTTCGCGCTTGTGCTCCGCCAGATTACGCAGGGTCTCGGCGAGTTTTCCGCGGAGTTCGCGAGATATGAAATGCTTGCGGCGGGCGCGGCAGTTAAGTAATAATCAACATTTTGTGAATTAAAACAGCTGTCAAGACCGGCGTTAAAGTACAATGCCGGTCTTGACTGTTTTGCGCAGAAAAATTTCCGAAAATTATTGACATTTTCAGTAAAATATGTTATCCTATATATAACGGTGTTGCATTGGCATTTTGTTAAGGTGCGGTGGAGTTCCGCTGATTTTAATTTGTGAAAGAGGTTGACCAAGGTGGGTAAAGCAAAGAGTTCTATAAAAGGAAAAATTCTTATTGTCAGCCTGCTGCTTATGCTGGGGCTGGTAATAAACGTTACGGTCGGTATCATAGTTCAGTATATTCAGACCGAAAAGAACGTTGGATCGATGCTCAGCGAAAATCTGGACAGCAGCGTTACACTCGTGAAGAGCGGGCTTAACAATATTACCATTCTGGTAATGGATCACGCGAACGATTACGAATTTTGGAACGGGACTGCTGAGGAAAAGGCAGCTCACGCGCAGCAGGTCGCGTCATATGACGATAACGTGAACAATCTGATCTTCATGGACAGCGATGGCACGTTCCACAACGGCGAGATACCGCAGAACGTTATTTCGGCATTGAACACCTCACAGGTGGTCATGACTACTCCTTCGGACGCGAATTCCATGTTTTATCTCGGCGTTAAGAGATCGGACGGCGGTATTCTATGCTCGGAGATGAAGGCGAGCAAGCTCGGCACTATCCTCAGCGGAAGTGCATGCGATACGTTCATTCTTAAGAGTGATGGTACGGTCATTGCATCGGAGGTAAAGAATAATACTCCCGTGACAAATTATTCGCAATACGTACAGAAGTCCGGTGCGCGCGAGATCTACGTTAGTCCGCAGGGCGAGTGGGGAAGTCTTCACTGCTTCGCTTCGTCGGCACTCGAAGGAACTGACGATTGGACGGTACTTATCAGCGCCAAGTCGGGCGATTACTACAATAGTATAGTCACCGCGTTTACCGTAAATATGGTAGTTATCGTTATAATGATTCTTCTGATAGTTCTGGTGAATGTCTTTATTGGAAAGAGTATTGTAAAGCCGCTTGAGGAGGTTCGAGCAAAGATCTCCGAAATGTCGAACGGTCATCTTTCAGGCGGCAATGTCACTGTGCGATCCAATGACGAGCTCGGTGAGCTTGCGAGAGCGGTCAACAGTATGGCGGAGTACAATAACGGTATCATCAACGATATTCATTATTACGCCGAGGAGATTGGGAAGGAAAATCTCTGCGTAAAGCCCAGAGCGCAGTATGTGGGAGATTATATACCCGTAAAAAAATCGCTCGAGAGTATCGTGGAATCCATGCGCGAGATAGTTGGGAATGTCGAGAGCGCGGGCAGAGAGGTAAGCATAAGCTCCGCGCAGATGTCGACGAACTCCGCTGTGCTGTCTCAGGCGGCTGCGGAAGAGGCAGACACTGTTTCACAGCTTAACGAGAGTCTGCACAGCGTTCACGATCAGATCAACAACAGCGCCGAAAAGGCTGCTCAGGCCCGCAGCATGACCGAGGAGACCGTTGCTTCCATGAACGAAGGCAGCGAGAAGATGTCGAGAATGCTCGATGCAATGCGCGAGATAAACACCACCTCCTCACAGATCGCGAACATTATCAAGACTATTCAGGATATTTCGTTCCAGACGAACATACTTTCGCTCAATGCATCCATTGAGGCGGCGAGAGCGGGTGCGGCAGGAAAAGGCTTCGCGGTTGTTGCGGGTCAGGTAGGAAATCTCGCTAACAAGACCGCGCAGGCTGCCAAGTCCACTACGGGTCTTATTGAAACCTCGCTGAAGGCGGTGGAGCACGGTACGGTCATCGCGAACGAAACTGCGGAAATGCTCGGTATGATCGTCAGCAAGGCGGGTGAGTCCGCAACAGTGGTTGAGGAGATCGCCGACGCGTCCACCAAACAGGCGGAATCCATTAAGCAGGTGCTTGAGGGTATGAACAGCATTTCCTCGGCGGTAAGTCAGATAAGCGTGTCCGCAAAAGAGTGTGCGGATTCCTCCGAGTTGCTCGCTACGCAGTCCGCTATGCTGCATGAAACGGTTGACAAGTTCGTACTGGACAGCAAATCCGCGCCTGCTAAGACGGCAAGTGCCCCCAAGTCCGTTCAGAGCGCTCCCAAGACTATGACCAGCGCGTCGAAAAAGACCATCAGTTTGCCCGACGACGAGCCCGCAAAGACCGCGGTTTCCGCACCTAAGCCCACCGCTCCCCAAAAGACGATAAGCTTGCCCGGTGACAAGCCCGCTGCTCCCAAGGCGGCATCTAAGCCGGCGGCAAGACCCGCGTCAAAGCCCGTAATCAATCTTGACGACGATGAGGGCACTGCTCCCGCGGCGTCTGCGGGAAAGGTAGTAAGTAAGGCTACTATGCAGCCCGTAAAGCGCACTATCCGTATGGATAACGATAAATACTAAAATATTCCCGCTGTCGGCGACGGCAGCGGGATTTTTGCAAATAAATTAATATTTTATATCAGGAGGAAAACTATGAGCGTTGAATGTAAAGAATTCGGTTATTGGCAGGGCTACCGCTGTCACCTTATAACTCTGAAAAACAAAAACGGTTTTAGCGCGTCCTTTACCGATTTCGGCGCGGCGATACAATCGCTGTTTGTTCCTGACAGGGACGGCAAAGCTGCGGACGTTGTTCTTGGCTACGATACGTTGGAGGAATACGTAAAGGGCGGCTCTACTCACGGCGCAACGGTCGGACGTTACGCAAACAGAATAGGCGGCGCGAAATTCACGCTGAACGGCACAGAATACAAGCTCACCATGAACGACAATGGAAACTCCCTGCACGGCGGCGAGTTCGGCTACAACAAGCGCCTGTGGACTGTCGAGAGTATTGATGACGGAGACGAGCCCTCGGTAACGTTCGGGCTGACAAGTCCCGACGGCGAGGAGCATTTCCCGGGAACGGTAAAGATCAAGGTCTGCTTTACGCTGCTGAAAAACGGATTGAGCATTTGTTACGATGCGGTCTCCGACAAGGATACGATATTCAACCTCACCAACCACTCGTATTTCAACCTCAAGGGCGAGGGCAGCGGCGATATCAAGGATCATATTGTGCAGATAAACGCGCCTAAATACACTCCCGTTGACAACGTGCTTA
>CAJUMS010000083.1:0-7575 GCA_910587465.1 uncultured Oscillospiraceae bacterium | reverse complement strand
TCAGACGTGTGCTCTTCCGATCTCAACGTGCTTATACCCACGGGCGTTATGGCGTATGTTACGGGTACGGCGTTCGACTTCCAAAGCCCCAAGCGTGTCGGCGAGGATATGGACAACGGTCGTCTCCCCGACGGTTACGATCACAATTTCGTGCTCGGCGAGGACAAGAGGATGCGCACCGCCGCGGTAGTAAGTGAGCCGTCCACGGGTCGTGTGATGACTGTCTGCACCGACAAACCCGCTATCCAGTTCTATATCGGAATAGGTCTAAACGGTGAAAGCGGCAAGGACGATCACAAGTACGACAAGTACGCGGGATTGTGTCTTGAAAGCCAGTTCTGTCCCGATTCACCGAATAAGCCGCAGTTCGGAAGCTGCGTGCTCAAGGCTGGCGAGGAGTACCGATACACCACGACTTACACGTTCTCCGCCGAATAAAAAGCATTGCGCCTTCTGCAATCGGAGGCGCAATGTTTTTTCATTTTTCTCTTGACAAATCACCTCGATTATATTATACTATAAGAAATTTATTTTTTCGGAGGATATTATGAAGCAGTCATTAAACGGAAAATGGCGGCTGTTCAACAGCAGGTATGATATATCGGCAAACGTTCCCGGGTCATTGTGCGGCTCGCTACTTGATGAGGGGCTTATTGACGACCCTTATTACCGTGACAACGAGTACAAGACATTGCCGATATTTGATGAGGGAGTAACCTACGAACGCGAATTTGATCTTGATGAGGAATTGCTAGGCGCGGATAAGGTACTACTGCGGTTTTACGGTATCGACACGCTGTCCGGTGTATCACTCAACGGTTCGCCGATATTCACTACCAACAATATGCACCGCGAGTACACCTGCGATATCACGGAGCTTGTACACGCACATGGCAATACGCTTACCGTGAAAATCGCCTCGCCGACCAAGTATATAGCGGAAAAAAACGCCGAAACGCCCATTTGGGGCGTAGCGTCAACAATGGCGGGCTATCCGCATATTCGCAAGGCGCATTATATGTTCGGCTGGGATTGGGGTCCCATGCTACCAGATATGGGAATATGGCGCGATGTGGAGCTTATCGGCGTGCGTGGAGGACTGATAGACAATGTGTACATCCGTCAGAACCACGAAAGGATCTCCGAGGATATCATCGAGCTTGATATTGATGTGGAAACATCGTTCGCGGTCCCGGACGGGCTTTACATCAAGGCGGAGCTTACTGCGCCCGACGGCTGTCAGGTCATGGCGGGCAACAATATCGGCGGAAAGAAAACTCTGCACATGATAGTCGCTCACGCGAAGCTGTGGTTTCCGCGCGGCTATGGTGAGCAGCCGCTTTACGGGCTTTCGCTGCGTCTGGTCAACGAAAACGGTGAAACGCTTGACGAGCGCGAAATGAAAATAGGTCTGCGCACTGTTTCGGTAAGCCGCGGTAAGCTCACCAAAGCGGACGGCTCGGACAACGGTGAGGAATTCGCGTTTACCGTAAACGGCTTGAAAATATTTGCGATGGGCGCGAACTATATTCCCGAGGATCAGATATTGCCGCGAAGAAGCGCACAGCTTACCGAAAGGCTGCTGAACGCTTGCTGTGACGCGAATTACAATATGATACGCGTGTGGGGCGGCGGAATTTATCCCGACGATTGGTTATACGAGCTGTGCGACCAAATGGGCTTGCTGGTGTGGCAGGATTGTATGTTCGCGTGCTCGGCGTACAAGGCGGACGAGGAGTTCTGCGATACCGTCCGCGCGGAGATCGCAGACAACGCCAAACGTATCCGAAATCACCCCTCGCTGGCTATGTGGTGCGGCAACAACGAGGTCGAGAGTATGTGGGAGGGCTGGGGGCTTCCGGAGGATCAGCACCGCTACAAGGAGGATTATCTTCGCCTTTTCGAACAGGTAATTCCCGAGGTTCTCAAAGAATACGATCCCGGAACGTTTTATTGGTGCTCGTCTCCGTCATCGGGGGGCGGATTTGACGGCAGCAGTGACGAACACCGCGGAGATCAGCATTACTGGGCGGTATGGCACAGTCTAAAGCCTTTCGAAGACTACTATAACCACATTTTCCGTTTCTGCTCCGAATTCGGGTTTGAGTCCGTGCCGTCGATAAAAACGGTAAAAAGCTTTTCCGAGCCGCATGACCTCAATCTCTGCGCGCCCGTAATGGAGGCGCATCAGAAGTGCGATCAGGGCACGGAGAAGATAATGTACTATCTCGCTCAGATGTCGCATTACCCATACGATTTCGAGGGGCTGATCTACGCAACCCAGATGGTACAGGCAGACGCGATACGCATTAACGTCGAGAATATGCGTCGCAGCAGGGGAGTGTGCATGGGTTCACTCTATTGGCAGGTGAACGACTCCAACCCCGTTATTTCGTGGGCTTCGCTTGATTACTTCCACCGCCGCAAGGCTTTGCATTACATTGCGAAAAAGTTCTACGCTCCAGTACTCCTATCTGCCGACGACCACAACCCTGAGCGCATACGGCTGAATGTTTCCTCGGAAAGACAAGAGGAATTTATTGCGGAGATAAGCTGGCGTTCACGCAAAAACACGGGCGAGATCATAGTGCAGGGCAGCAAAACAGTTACGGTAAAGCCGCTTTCCGCCGAGTATTTCCTGACGCTCACACCTGACGAAACAGGGATCTCATCATCCGATAAAAAAAGCTCCTATATCGAGTTCAGTCTTATCGAAAACGGCGAAACGCTCAGCGCCAATACTTGTATGCCCGTTCGCCCGAAGCAGTTCAAGTTTGTCGATCCGCAGCTGATGTTTTTCGTTAAGGACTGCGGAGAGCGGTTCGAGATCACCATAAATTCGGAAGCGTTCGCGAAGGGCGTGTGGCTCGATCTTAAAACAGCTGACTGCGTATTTTCAGATAACTTTTTCGATCTTCACGGAAACAGCAGGACAATCGCCGTTGATAAGTCCTCCGTTTCGGCAAATCTTACCGAAACTGAATTCGCAAGAGCGCTGACCGTTTTTTCATATTATGAGATGCTGGGTCTTGAGTAATATTTATAATAAACCGCAGCCTAAATGACTGCGGTTTTGGTTTTATGCTCTGCTGAAGACCGCTGTCACCGAGATAAATTCGCCGTTTATCTCCGCGAATATCTCGCCGTTCATTTTGTGCATAAGCTTCCGGCAGATATACAATCCCAAACCGCTTCCGCGAATGTTTTCGGAATTTGCGCCGCGCCAAAAGCTCTCGAAAATATGCGGAAGCTCGTAATTGTTGAGTTTGCATCCGCTGTTTCGAACAGTTATCAGAACCCCCTCGTCATTGTCGGGGAACAGCAGATCAACGCGCTTTCCGTTGCCGTATTTTAACGCGTTTTCTATGACGTTCTGCAATACCTCCTCGGCGCGGTTCAAGTCACCGAAAAGCAGATAGTTTTTATATTTCCCAATGACTAACTCTGTTTTTACAAGCTTCAGTTTTTCGATGTAATAGTCCGCGATATTTTGTACCAATTCCGAAAGATAAAACTCGCCGTTTTCCAAGTCAAGACTCAGGAAATCCTCGCGTGAGGCGGTGATTATTTGCGTGACATATCGCTCGATCTCGTCCGCCTTTTCGTTGATGCTCTCGGCTATCTCGCGCTGCTTTTCCTTGTCGGGATAGAGGTCTTTCGACAGTGCCTTTGAGTATAATTTTATCGCGGATAGCGGCGTTTTGATGTCGTGAGAAAGCGACAGCAGAAGCATTTTTTTTTCTTTTTGAAGTTCCAGCTCGCGTTGCTTTTGCTGCTCGATATTCTCTCGTAGAAGATCAAGACCCCATAGAAACTTACCGAAAAATCGGCTTTTGTTTTCCTTGACGGGCGGTGTGAGGTTGCCTTTTGAGAGCTCATAGGGAACGTTAGTAAGGCGTTCAAACGGTCGAATTATTTTCCCACGCACAAAAAGTAAAATCCCGAAAACTACCGCTGTCATCACTGCCAAGATCACGTTAACCGTAATGGCTGCTTGAGCGTTTACCGGACTGTTTTTCTTTCTGTAATCAAAGCGGTACAATTCGCCGTTTATCTCGCGTATCAAATAGTCGCCTGCGGTATCATAAAAATCCGCGCCGAATTCCGAGATATTATATACGAATTCACATTCCGACAGATCGACATTTTTAAACCCGTTTAGCTCTATTTGCAGCGCAAGCCTGTTTATTTCAACGCGGTGCGGTCTGCCGTTTTCTGGTATGTTCAGATAATACAGCAGCCAATTAGCCGCAATAAAAACCGCCGCAACAAGCACGATAACCAACGTGAAAAATTTTCTCCACGCTCTCATAAATACTTATACCCCACTCCCCAGACCGTTAAAATTCTCCGCGGACATTTCGGGTCTTCCTCGATTTTTTGCCTCAGCCACTTGATGTGTACGGTGAGCGTCTGCTGCTCGGAATAGCTGTCGCTGCCCCATATCGTGTTGAAGATGTATTCCTTTGAAAGGGTCCGTCCCTTGTTCTCGATAAGCAGCACCAGCAGCTCAAATTCCTTGGTGGTCATTTCAAGCGGAATGTTATTTTTGAACACGGTTCGGCTGACATTGTTTATACGGATATCGCCGTCGGTCATCTCGTCGAGCGCATATCGCCGTTTGAATATCCCTCGTATTTTCGCAAGCATAATATCAATATCATACGGCTTTTCTATATAATCGTCCGCGCCGAGATCAAGCCCGAGAAGCTTGTCGTCCTTGTTCGTTTTTGCGCTGACTATCAGTATCGGCGTGTTGCTCTCCTCTCGAATTTTTTCGAGAATATAAAAACCGTCCTTATCCGGCAGCATCAAATCAAGCACTATAAGCCTCGCACCGTATTTTTCGTACAGTGCGAGGCTCTTTTCCGCATTTTCGGCAACGGATACCGTGTAATTTTCCGCGCGCAGAAAATCACACAGCACACCTGCCAACTCTTTGTTATCCTCAACGATCAGAATATCTGTCATTCAAATCCTCTCTTTTGATCACGGGTTTTCATATGCATAAACTCCATATTTGCCCATTTTTTGACATACTTCTCAGCTTTAATTCACAAACGCTGCCTAAATTATATCATATCCGCTGCGGCTTGTCAATATCACCAGCCCATTTCCATAAGCCAGCCGTTGAGTGCGCGCTCGCGATCACGGAGCTTGGTTTTGTCGTACTTTTCGAGCTTGTACTCGCCTTGAATATTCCCGTCGACAATATATAAAATGCGTGTGCATTTTGCTGCGACCTTTACGTCATGAGTTACCAGCATTATGGTTGTACCCTCAGCGTTAAGCTTGGCAAGCTCCTCCATTACCTCGTCGGAGGAAGTGCGGTTGAGCGCGCCGGTAGGCTCGTCGGCAAAGATCATCTTCGGCTTGTTTATCATGCTGCGGCAGATACACGCGCGCTGCAATTGCCCTCCCGAGACCTCGTTAATATCATTATCGACTACCTCAATAATACCGAGCTTGCGCATAAGCTCGTAACCGCGCTCTACGGTCTCTCTGCGCGATTCCTTTATCTTGACGGACTGGCAGGCGGGCAGTATTATATTATCGAGCACCGAGAGATTTTTCAGCATATACATCTGCTGAAAAATAAATCCCATTTCGTCAAGCCGAAGGCCGGCAAGCTCTTTCGCGTTCATTTTTGCGATATTGCGCCCGTTGAAATTCACCTCGCCTGCGGTGATGTTGTCCATTCCCGAGACCGCATACAGCAGCGTTGATTTTCCCGAGCCCGACGGACCCATGACCGCCACCATTTCGCCCTCGGAGATGTGGAAGTTCACGTTCTTGAGGACGTTGTTCTGCCGTTTGTTAATAACATAAGTCTTGCAAAGGTCTTTGACCTCTAATATATTCGTCATTGTAATGATCCCCCTTACTCGTTATTTGATATCTGCGAGGAAGATATTTTCCTCAATCCCTGCGCCGAGATAAACGCCGCGAGCGCTGTAACGCCGAGCATTATCAGCGGTAAAGCCACATAGACCTCTGACGCGCGAATCTCGTATTCAATGCTGTACGCGCCCAGCATTCTGAAAATCGGCGTGATTATCAGCGGTGACAGCGGGGAAGAGAGCAATGCTCCCGTAAGCACGGAAACCAGCAGCACTATTCCTATACGTAAGATCTGCCAAAGCGTCAGCGCGTTGTTTTTGAAACCCATCGCCTTCAGTAGCGCTATCTCGCTCTTTTCCTTGGTGATAAAGCTCTTTACCATAAGCATGGCAACAAGCGCGTTTATCCCGAGAATTATGCTTAAAATAAGTATCTTCATTCCGTCGAGCTGATCGGCAACGTTACCTATCATATAGCCGATATACTCACCGGGAGTGTAGACTTTAGTGTCGGGATACAGCTTTTCGAGCAGAGCCTTGCGCTCGGCAAGTGCGTTTTTATCGGGATTATCCTTGTAGTTCACCTGAATTCCGAAACTGCCCGCCGCGTAATTGTAGTCAAGCTCCGCGTCCTGATAAAAACGCACGCCCTCTCCCATATTATTCATACTCTGATTTATCGCGGTTACGGTGTACGTCCTTGTGTCATCGCCTATCTTAACCTCCACATCGTCGCCTATCTCCGCGCCTATCTGTCCCGCGGTAAGATGCGTCAGCGCGACCTCGTGAACATTCTGCGGCGGCGTTCCCTTAAGATAGGTGTACATATCCGCAGTCACTCCGCCCATTCCCTGGAACGAAATAGAATTTGTACGCTTTTCGCCTTTACTGATGTTTGAACGGAACATAATCTCTTGGAACACGTCAACGTCGATACCGTTTTCGGCGAACATCTCCCGTACCTCGGCGAACTTGCGCTCCACCATTGCCTTGTTGTCCTCGTTGGGATTGAACAGCAGCTCCTGAGAAATAATGTGATCACTTTCGACCATATTGAATATCGTTATCAGTCTGTCGGAGCGCAGAGTGTTTATCGTGTTCACGGGGATAATAACAAGAAGTGTTCCGAGAATAAAGATGATTATCATCGAGACATAGCTTTTAAAGCCGCTGAAAATATCGTTCAGCGCCATAAAGGGCACGGTCGGCATATGCGACTTTCCGAGCCGAAGTATACCTTTTTTCTTGTAGCGCTCGCCCGTTTCGCCGCTTCGTATAGCGTCGATAGGGGAGAACTTGCGTATTTTCCGCGTACACATGTAGCTGAACAGTACGACGATCACACTTGCCAGAATTGCCGCGCCGATATTTATAAGGTAATTATCGCCGCTTGAAATAACTATCTTCTGCGAAACTCCGCTTATCATCAGCCGGCTCAGCGGGAAGCTGATACAAAGCCCGACCACCGTGCCGATAACGGCGATGGCAAAATATTTCGCGATATACAGTCCGCGGATAGTGAAGTTTTTGATACCTATAGCTTTCATAACGCCTATCTCGCGGAACTCCTCGGTTATCGTGAAATTGATGATAAACCTCAGTATCACCATTGAGATAAGTATCAGGCAAACGCTCACCACAAGCAATATGCCCGCGATAAGTATTTCCATAAGATATGTCATTTTGATGTTGTATAATAAAACTTGACACCAAATTCTCAAAGAAGTATAATGCA
>CAJUMS010000082.1 GCA_910587465.1 uncultured Oscillospiraceae bacterium | reverse complement strand
AAAAACTCGTTTTTTTTGAGAAAATTGTGTAAAGTTATATTGACAAAATCATTTTAAACATCGAACGGTCTATCGCCATTATGGTATTCAAGCCCAACACGTTGAACTTATCAAGATAATCCGCGTCATCGGTGTGTACCTCGACCGAGCTGCACACTGCCTCGTTTTCATTGTCAAACAGTGCCGCGTCGTTATCGCTTATGAGAAATCTTGACATTCCCACCATTGCCGTGCCGAAAAGTGCGTCCTTTGTGTAGCCCTTGATCGTAAACTCCTTTTCGACGCCGTTCTGGCTTATAAATATTTTCCCGCCAATGTGAAAATCGTTCTCCGTTGAGGTGAAGATGTGGTTGGTAACGTACAGCTCTCCGTCGTTGATGTGGGTGATCTCCTCGTTGTTTTTGTCAAATATCTTTATTCCGCCGAGCGTCGACAGGCACATAATATTGCTGTATTCCAGCTTTTCGTCCTCGACCAAAATATTTCTCGACTCTATCTGAATAAGCCGCGATATGTTGTAGTCGTAGCCGTTCTCCTCGGCGAAATCCTCGAACCGCCCGACGTCCGCGTCGTTCGTCGAAGCGAACCAGTAATCGGGACCCTCTGCCTTTTCAAAGAAATTGTCCAGCGCGCTGCTCACCGTGGTGAGGTTGTTCGCGCTGCTCGCAATAAACGTCGCTGCTAAGATCACAAATATCAGCAGTATAACGTTCATGGTTTTCTTGCGTTTAAGGTCTTTTTTCAGTATTCGCAGGTACATTCTACCGCTCCTTTCGTTGTTGTGATCTCATTATAGCACGTAAATTATTAAATAATCCTTAAATTTTTTCGCGAACGAGCCGATGTTCACTGACGGTTGTCGATTGCGGCAAAACCGCCGCCCGCATACGCGGACGGCGAATTCACTTTGTGAATTGTGTGCAAACGGCAATGTCGATTTTCTCGGATCAGCGGCTACGCTCCTTGAGCGCACGTTCGATCTCGCGGCCCGCGTCACGCTTTGCCATATCCTGACGCTTGTCGTGGAGCTTTTTGCCCTTGCACAGCCCGACCTGTATCTTAACCCTGCTGTCCTTGAAATACATAGACACGGGGATAAGCGTATAGCCGCCCTGCTTGACCTGCCCGAAGAGCCTCATTATCTCCTTTTTGTGTAGCAGTAGCTTGCGTACTCTGTACGGGTCGCGGTTGAATATGTTGCCTTTTTCGTAAGGCGCTATATGCATTCCGCGGATAAACGCTTCGCCGTTGTCAATAGATATCCACGAATCCTTGAGATTTACGCCGCCCGCGCGGATAGACTTTACCTCCGTGCCAAACAGCTCAATGCCGGCTTCGTAGCTCTCTATAATAAAATATTCGTGCCGGACCTGACGGTTATCGGCAATAGTTTTTGTGTTGCTCATAGTTTCCCCCTATCTAAAACGCAAGTTTCACACCGGGCAGACACATAGCATTTGCCCTATTACGATGGAAATGTTTGTGTTCGCTTCAGTTAGTTGCGCTACACACAAACATTTCTGGTATTGCAAAACTTGTGGTGTGTACACATTGTGTAAGATTTCATTATTGCACCAACTATTATTATAGCACAACATTTTTCATTTTACAAGGGGAAATTTTACATTTCTTACAATCTGCCCTTGACTTTTTATAAAAAATGTGGTAAAATGTATATATAAAATAAGATAAACGATAAAGTTTTGCTGTGAATTGCCGCAAATGTATTTTTTTTGGAGGTCAACAATGGCAGAGAAGAACACTATTTTAATTGTCGATGATTACGAATTCAACAGGCTTATGCTCAGTGATATGTTCTCCGATAAAAACATTATCGAAGCAGAAAACGGCTTTAAGGCTATTGAGGAATATGAAAAGCATAAGGATGAGATATGCTGCGTGTTGTCCGATATTATGATGCCCGTAATGGACGGTTTCGGACTGTTGGATTATTTCCACAAAAATAGATATGTCGAGGTAGTGCCCGTGTTCATTATCAGCGCGGATACGTCTACGAAGTCTCTTACAAAGGCGTTTGACCTTGGCGCGGAGGACGTTATCTCCAAACCGTTCAATATCAACTTTGTAAAGAAGCGCATCAATAATATGATTGAGCTGTATAGACTGCGTGAGATAGTTTACAACAGTGATGCTGATGATTTCGGAGACGAGTTCGTGTAAAAGCTGTGGGGTTTTGTGATAATAAAGTGTTTCCGTGCTTCCGTTTTGTTCCGTTTTAGCGGATTGTAACGGGAGCACTTTTTGTTTCAAGTATGGGTATTCGCTCCGATAGTAAATGTTTTATCGCCAAAATCCGCAAAAACCTGTGAGAAAATAACGGTTTTTTGCTGTTTCTGACAATTTTTTGCAGGAATTTTAAAAATCACTTGCAAAAAATTTTGAAGTATGTTATAATAATAACGGTGTTTAAAGATAGTTTAGACAATATAAAAATATATTTTCGGAAAGGAAAGTTTGATCATGCTTTATACGGAAATGAACAAAGACGAGCTGACTGACGAAAAGGCGGCGCTTGAGGAGCAATACGAGGAATTTAAGAAAAAGGGTCTGAACCTGACAATGGCGCGCGGCGTTCCCGCACCCGAGCAGCTTGATCTGTCGATTAATATGCTGCTGCACTGTCTGGACGGCGACTATAAATCCAAGAGCGGCGCGGACTGCCGTTCCTACGGCGTATTGGACGGTATACCCGAGGCTAAGGAGCTGTTTATGGAAATGCTTGGCGTAGGCGCGGACGAGATCATAGTCGGCGGCAACTCAAGTTTACAGATGATGTACGATACGATAATCCGCGCTATGCAGCTCGGGGTGCTCGACAGCGAAAAGCCGTGGTGCAAGTATGACAGCGTAAAGTTTCTCTGCCCCGCTCCCGGCTACGACAGACACTTTGCGATGTGCGAGGCGCTGGGTATCGAGATGATAACTGTGCCATACAAGGAGGACGGGCCCGATATGGACGAGGTAGAGCGTCTTGTCGCGTCCGATGAGGCTATCAAGGGTATCTGGTGCGTACCAATGTACTCCAACCCTACGGGTATTACATACTCCGAAGAGGTAGTACGCCGTTTCGCAAACCTCAAGCCCGCGGCTAAGGATTTCCGAATCTTCTGGGATAACGCGTATTGTGTTCACCACCTTACCAACGACCATGCTCACCTGCTGAATATCATTGAGGAGTGCAAGAAGGCGGGCAATCCGAATATGGTTTTCGAGTTTTCGTCGACCTCCAAGATATCCTTCCCGGGCGGCGGTCTCGCTGTCATCTGTGCGTCTAAAGACAATATCGACTTTATAAAGAAGCAGATGGCATTCCAGACAATCGGCTTTGACAAGCTTAATCAGCTCCGCCATGCGAAGTATTTCAAAAATTTCGAGGGTGTTACAGAGCATATGCGCCACCACGCGGCGATCATTTACCCGAAGTTTGAGGTGGTGCTGTATATGCTTGAAAAGGAAATCGAGCCGCTTGGAATAGGCAAGTGGACTAACCCCAAGGGCGGCTACTTTATCTCGTTTGATTCGTTGCCCGGGTGCGCAAAGCGTATTGTGGCGCTTGCGAAAGAGGGCGGCGTAGTGCTGACGGGTGCGGGCGCGACATTCCCCTACGGAAAGGATCCCAACGACAGCAATATCAGGATTGCGCCGACTTATCCGTCTGTCGGAGAGCTGCTCCAGGCTATGGTGCTGTTCTGCATCTGCGTAAGACTGGCGAGCGTTGAAAAGCTGCTTGCAGAGAAGTAATAAAATGTTTTTCAGAGAACACCGCACATTATCGTGCGGTGTTTTGGTTTCCGCTTTTTGACCATCAGAACCATATTCGGATTTGATATCTCATTTTTCCCGCATAGATGAATTTCGGATTTATGCCTTTTGCGCACAGGTATCTGCATATGACGAATTCCCAAGCAACAGCATCTGCGTCGGGAGCGTGACAGAGTGTTTATTTTCTCAGCCACATCACCGCGATTTGAGTTCGGTGCTCAAGACCCGTTTTTTCGAGTATTGTGCTGATATGATTGCGTACCGTGCCGTTGGAGAGGAACAACTCTTCTGCGATCTGTTGATTTGACAGTCCGTCGGCGATAAGCCGCACCACCTCGATTTCGCGGGGAGTAAGCTCCGAAAATATCTTGCCGCCGTTTTGCGGACTTATCTTTTCGCGGATATATTTCAGTATATCCTCCTGAAATACCGTGCCGCCCGCTTTTACGGCACGTATCGCGCCGATTATCCTTTCGGCGGGAGAATTTTTTAGAATATAGCCGCATATCTCGCTTTTCAATGCGCGGAGAATGAAGTCCTCCTCGTCGAACGTCGTAAGCAGCAGGGGAGCGCAAAGCTCCTCTGCGAGCATATTCTCCGCTGCCGTTATACCGTCGCATTGGGGCATACGAATATCAAGAAGCGCGACGTCTGGGCGAAGTTCACGCACAAGTTCCAGCGCTGCGTTTCCGTTTTCTGCTTCGCCGCATACGCACATATCCTCCTGTGAGGAAATAATCAGCTTTAACCCCTCCCGCACTATAATATCATCGTCCGCTATCAGTACCTTTATCATAATTCACCCCGAAAATGTTGATTATTTTAAAGCCCGTCATGCCGCGTTGGAACAGGCATTTTCCGCCGCACACAGTAACTCTGTCTTCCACTCCGTCAAGCCCCATGCCTTTTGAAAAGCCGCTTCCTCCGCTGCCGTTATCGGAAAATTCCGCGCGGATCATTTTATCGTAAATAAGTATTTTCAGCGAGAATTCACTCGCGTTTGAGTGCTTTATCGTGTTGGTCAGCGCTTCTGCTAAATTATCTTTAAGGCAGTTCCAGATCGGTGGAGAAATCTTTTCGATATCCCCTTCGATTGAAAACATCGTTTTTATTTCATAATTTAACGAAAAGCGCTCCAGTAATTCTTTAAACTCCGCTGCGCTTGCCGTGCCGCGTTTCGGGCGTTCCTCGTGAAGTGCTTCGCGAATACTGTCGACGCTGCCGCGAAGATTTTCAATTGCCGCGCCGAGCGATTTTTCGGCTTGCTCGGGATTGGTTTTAAGATTTAATTTCGCGCCCTCCAGCAGTATTATGCTCCCCGAAACGCCGTGCCCAAGCTTGTCGTGAATTCGTGTGGAAAAGCGGCTGCGCTCCTCTAAAGCGGCGGTCTCGCGGAGGGTTGCCGACCACTTGCGCATTTTGTTTATTCTGTCTTTCTGCGCAGCAATAGTATTCCGCTGTTTTTCGGATAATTCGCGGAAATATTCCACACGCTCAACGGCGACACGCGCGAATATTCCCACCGCCGTCAGCACGACCGCAACGATAAGCGCATATCGATCTGGCGCGAAGATAAGCGCTGCTAACGCCTCTGCCGCTGCCGATATCCCGTAAAAATATTCATTTGCTTCAAGATAATCCACCAGCTCGAATATCAGCATTATCAGAAGAGGAAAATACTCTCCCGCGCCGCACACAAAGCACCCGACAATGCCTATCGGAGCGCATATCAGCCAAATTCCCTTTGCGTGGCAGAGCCTGTTTATAAGATAGTCGGCCACGAACAAACAGCAAAAGGCGAGTGCGGAAACGATCGTAAAGCTGTCCACATTCGCCGTAATATTTTTTGCCGTGACCGCCGCCAGTGCGGCGGTCTTAAGCGTCAGATATAATGTGTTTTTATTCATTTTTTTGATCCCATTCAGGTTTCTTATATCTTTTTTTTCATTCCTGTAGACCGTTAGGTTGAATGAACATAAATGTATCAAGCGTTCTTCCTAGTGAAAATCACCGCAGAAACAAGATACACCAGAACTGACGACAGTGCGAGTATGCAGACGTTTGGCAGGACGTTGAAATTAGGATCGTCGGGGTATTTTCTCAATAAGTCCATAAGCCAGTACTGCGGGAATATCTTCGCTATGTTGCTGACAAATCCAAGCTCCAGCTCTATCGGAAACCATGCGCCGCCCAGCATACTACCGATGGTCGCATAGCCTACGCCGATAGTCATAAGCGAGCGCTGATCGTTCACCAGCAGCGCGAACAGCATTGCAAGCCCCACCGAGAACAGCATAAACAGCTCGTTTGCCCCGAGCGCTATCCAAAGCGGCACGGGCATTTCTCCGCCTATCGAATACGCGAACAGATTGAACAGCAGATTTGCCGCCGTACAGCAAAGCACCCCGAACAGGCTTATCCCGATAACGTATTCGGACGACTTCAGCGACGAGCATTTCATTCGGTCAAGTGTGCCAAGCTGCCTGTCGACAAGTATCTGATTGGAGATGAAAACGGTTATTCCCGAGATCACCATCAGCATAAAGCCGACCGACAGATCATAAGCGTCTGCGGTCTTTACGCGTTTATCGGTTTGCGAGTTTGCTTCGGCAAGCGTTACCGTATTCGGCGCTTTCTGCGAGGAGAGCATTTTTGAGAACGTCTCCGCATTATTGTCGGCTGCCTGCGATATCACCGAAACCCCGCGCATATAAGAGTTTATATAAGCCTCGATAAAGGCGGAATTCGCGTAGTCGTCGAGGGTGGTTATTTCGAGCTTTTCGGGAGTGCCGCTTATCGCCGAGCTTTCAAATCCCCGCGGTACTTCTATTATAGCAGAAATTTGTCTGTCAATCAAGCGGGTAGACAAAATATCGTAATTTTCGTAAATTGCTTCCATTCCGAGGGAATCCGTGAAATATTTTCCGAGGTTCTCTGAAAGCGCGCTGTTATCGCTGTCAACAATTCCGACGCTTACCGTATCCTCCGTATAAACTCCGGCGTCGGCGTTCGTTTTTCCGTAGAAGATAAAGCTCATAAGCGCGGCAGCGGATATCGCTAGAGCTATCGCAAGCTTGTTTCGGAGAATGCTGTTTTGAAATATCAATAATATTTTTCTCATGTGTTCTTTCTCCTTGAATTAACTTTGATACAGCCGAGAATTATCAGCGCCGCGAATATTATGATCGACCATACGGTAACGTTTAACGCTTTACCGTTCCTTGAAAATACCGTAAGATCAAACGCCGCGTCAAGAATTATCCGCGACGGGAAATAATCGGATACTCCCTTGATTTCGATGTCCTTTTGAAATACTCCCGAAAAGAAGAGCATTACCCACAGAAGCGGCATAAGAACAGCCCACGGCTGCATTTTTTCAAAAAGGAGATTTAACAGTACACCGACTGCCAGCAATGCCAATGACGAACATACGAACATTGTGAAAAGCATCAGATTTCCGCCAAGATCATTGCAATAATGCGCACCGAAAAACAGAGTGCTGGCAACCATTACCGTACCGACCTGCACCAGCACAAGCGGCAGATAGCCGAGTATTTTTCCGAAGTAGACGGCTGTTTTGCTTATCGGAGCGGAATTTAGACGGAGTATGGTACTGTTGGCGTATTCATCGCTGTACGCCGACGCGCCCGCAATGCACGAGCCGAAAAACACGATTACCACCGTCATCGCGACCGCGTAATAGTCCATCATGGTGCGCGTTCTGCCGAAATCGTGCGGCTGAACGTAATTATCCTCCGGCAGCTCTGTACCCATAAGAGCCTGCGGGTTTGTTTCAACGACCGACATATATGCCGCCGCGGTCTGGTTGTAACCGTCGATCAGCGCTTTTATCGTGCGGTTCTGTACGGCGCTGGTGCCGTTGTAGATCGTTATCTCCGAACCGTTTAAATTCACTGCGGCGGAATATTTTTCGGCAGCTCTCTCAAGCTCGTCTGCGGTTATCTTCTCGGCGCTGACGACCTCTTCCTCGTCGAGTGCGAGAATAAATTCCTCGAAAGCGTCCGCGGAATAATCGCTTGTTTCAATGCAGTACGCGATATTCAGTTCGCCTACTACGCTGTCCGCGACTTCAATGCTTTCGAGCAGAGTACCGAGGAAAAAAGTGCAGAGGCTTGGGAACAGAATACTGAAAAACAACGTCGAGCCGTTGCGGAAACAGGAGCGTATCTCGTTTAAAATTACATGCAGCATATTTTTAATCGTGCTCCCGCAGGGAGCACATCTCCTTTCGCGTTTTGTGTGGTTTTGCGCAGCAAAATTTTGGACGAAGTCCAAAAAGCGTAAAACCTGAGGTTTGAAAATTTAATTCAAACACTACCTCAGTTCTCTGCCCGTCAGAGCAATAAACACGTCTTCGAGGTTCATGGACTCGGAGGTTATACCGCAGATTGGCAGTCCGCGCTTTTGGATATGCTCAAGAAAAAGCGTGAAGTCCTTGCACGACGCGTTGATCTCGAGAATGATCTCGCCATTGTCGATACGTGCCTTTTTCACGTTGGGGAGCATTGAAAACTCGCTTATCAAATCGTCGGCAGGAAAGTTCGCCCTTACCTCAGTGGATATCTTCAGCGCCTTGCTGTCGCTTACCATCGAGATAAGCTCCTGCTCCGTGCCGCACGCGACAAATTTTCCGTGGTCGATTATCGCTATCCTGTCGCAGATATCCTCAACCTCGTTCATGTAATGAGAAGTATAAATTACGGTTGCGCCGCGCTCGCGAAGGGTCTTTATTGAGCCAAGGATGTGCTCGCGCGACTGCGCGTCAACGCCTACCGTGGGTTCGTCCATTATTATCAGCTTGGGGTGGTGTGCTATTCCGCACGCGATATTCAAGCGCCGCTTCATACCGCCCGACATCTTTTTCGGTTTCATCTTCGCGCGGTCGGACAGACCTACGAATTCGAGAGCCTCGCGCGCCGCCGAATTCAGTTCCTTGCCCTTTAATCCGTACAACGAGGCAAAAAATTTTACGTTTTCTTCCGCGTTCAAAAACGGATACAGCGCTATTTCCTGCGGCACCATACCGATAAACCGCCGTACCTTTTCTTTATCCTTTACAATATCCATTCCGTCCACCGTGACGCTGCCTTTGCCAAAATCGCAAAGTGACGTTATAACGTTCATGGTGGTGGATTTTCCCGCGCCGTTGGGACCGAGAAGTCCGAATATCTCGCGCTCGCCGACCGAAAAGCTCAGGTCGTCGACCGCGCAGAAGTCTCCGTAATTCTTTACAAGATTTTGTACGCTCAAAAATTCTTTCATTGCTCTACCGCCTTTCCGTATATAAGTATATCATATCCACACCGAGCGGGCAAGTGACTTTTGATAGATTTTCACTGTGACATTTGTCATATTTTTCTGTAATGAAATAAAAAACTCGGAAGTGACACACACTGCCGAGTTTTATTATAAATTTTCATTTAAAGGTATCAGTTGCCGCGGTATTCGGAAAGCTCGACCTCGATATCCATTTTTCTTACTCTTCCGAGAGAATCCGCTCTTGCAACCGTTACGGTAATGGTATCGCCGGGCTTTTTGCCCGCAAGTATCTCGCTGATAGTCGTGGTGTTGCCGTCATCGTCAAACACGTATTCGCCGTCAATCTCGGTAATCGTATCGCCGACAATAAGACCGCTCTTCGCAACTGCCATATCCTGATTTATTTCCGCTACAAGCAGACCCGCCGTCATTCCGCGGAACGAAGCCGTATACTCGTTGATAGGATTATAGGATATGCCAAGCACTGCGCGTCCCGAAACATAGCCCTTTGAGATGAGATCATCAATAACATCGCGGGCTTCGTTGATCGTTATCGCAAAGCCAAGGCTCTCCGCATAGTCGTACACGTATTTGGAGTTTACAACACCGACAACCTCTCCATACATATTGAACATTGCGCCGCCCGAGTTACCGCTGTTGATGCCTGCGTCTGTCTGGATGGAGGACAGTCCGCGCGCGCTGTCGGATATCTGGCGGTTAAGACCCGAAACAACACCCTTGGAGATGGAGGTCTCAAGACCGAGAGGATTTCCTATCGCGATTACGTCATCGCCAAGGTGGAGCTGATTGGAGTCTCCGAGAACTGCCGCGGGGAGATCGTTAGCCTTGATCTTCAGCACCGCGAGATCGGTGTCCGCATCCGAACCGACAAGCTCCGCGTCGTAAGTCTCGGATGCGGAGATTCCCGTTTTCGGGTCGGTATTGTTGACCTTAACGGTGTACGAATCGGCATCCTCGACAACGTGGTTATTTGTCACGATATAACCGTCCTTGGAGATGATGATGCCGCTCGCCGAGCCGTAGAGCGTACTCTTGCCGCGCGAATTAACAAACACCTCGATGTATACGATGCTGTCCTGAACTGCCTTTACCAGATCTCTGGTATACATATATGTTCCGTCGGAGTTGTACTCGACCTCGTCGCTGATGTTGTGCTTTATGGCAACGTCTTGCTGAAGCTCATTCAGCGTAGGTGCAGAGTTGATATTGTCCGAATTTACGGGAGAGATGTGGTCGCTTGAATTGCCGCGATCATTGCTGCCCGAAACTACCGCGGAATTCATGGACTTGCCTGCGATATACGCGCCGCCAAACCCCGCGCCGCCTCCGATGATAGCAACCGCAGCTATCATCGCCATAACCTTGAGCGTAGCGCCTTTGTGCTTTTTGGCGGGGCGAACGGGCTGAACAGGCTGAACGGGCACTGCCTGAACCTCCGGCTGTGTATTCTCGGTGGAAAATTTCTGTACATTGTCAAATTCGTTAAAGTCATTCATAATAATTCCTCCTATAAAACAGACTATTCTGTTGACTTTCTGTTATGTCTAAATTATAAATCCCTATTGTGTATAATGCGTGAAGTTATTTTGAATAAATAATTAAAACACAATGATGGTTTTTATAACATAAGTGGGAGTAAATTATTGCGATAAATTCTAATTTACATCACTGTTCCCTTGTTTGACGACCTTGTCCACCGCCAGCGCCAGCGCGCATTCCAGCCGTTTTCTTTGCAGCTCGCAGGAGAGCTTGTGCGGCTTGCGGCAGTCGCCCTCGTATATGAACGAGTTCGCGTTGCAGCCGCCCGAGCAGTAGAATTTCGCCCAGCAGTCCGCACAGCCGCCCTTGGAGTAAAGGTGTGTTTTCGCAAAATAGGTTTTGATCTCGTCGTTGAACGTGCCATCGTTTAGGTTGCCCATTTTCCACTTGTCTATTCCCACAAACTGGTGACACGGGTAAATGTCTCCGTGAGGGTCAACAGCTACATAATCGTTTCCGCACCCGCATCCGTTGTTAAACATTTTGAGTTCCTCCGTTTATTATTTGATTATCCGATTTGCAGTTCATACGAAGACGCTTGCTTTCGCCGCAAAGCCGCCGACCCGCCCTCTCCTTCCGCGCCGCGCCCTCTCTTCGAACGGGACGCGCGCTGTCGCGAATCGAATCCGAGGGTTTACGAAGCGAAAAGAGACGACGATTTCGGAAAAGCCCGTAAGCTACGGCAAGCGCCGCCGCATGAGTCTGCTCTTAAGCCCGAAGAGCTTTGTCGATAAGTGCTTCTTTCGCGTTTCTTTTGCAAAGCGGATATCCTACTACATAATATGAGGTGTGACGGGCGGTGTGCCAAATATTTTTGCAAACGATAAAAAAAATCTCTCACCCGCACAATGAGAGATTTTGCCATGATTTTGCCGCGCTTCCTATTTTTCTTTCGGCGCTTTCCAATTATATATGCGCTTGTTTTTGTCGAGAGCATTTATATCGGACATTTCACTTTCGGTAAGTTCGAAGTCGAACACGTCGATATTCGCCGCCAAATGCTCGGGATCGGTCGACTTCGGG
>CAJUMS010000081.1 GCA_910587465.1 uncultured Oscillospiraceae bacterium | reverse complement strand
ATCTATCGATATAGATGAAGTCTGTAAGGCTCGCAACAGGGCTCTCGGATGCGTTACTGTCGTAAACAGGATAAGGAATACCTGTACGGAATTCCGCAACGGGAGTTACGGGGCTGGAGCCGTCAAGCTTGTAAAGCGGATACAGGAAGTCAAGAAGCTCACGAGTCCACTGTTTTGTCGGGTTGTCGATCATCTGCTGCTTAGCTGCCTCTGTTGTCTCGGGGTCAAGAGCCGCAGTCGCGCTGCAGTCGATCCAAGCCTTAACGCCGTTTCTGTTGGTGGAACCCTTTACCCACATAAGCGAATCCTGCTTCAGCTGTACATAGTGCTTGTCAGCCTTCGGATCCTTCGGGAAAGGAACTACTCTGATCTCGTCTGCGGGCCAGTTGTATCTGATACGGTAATCCTTAAGACCATCAGCATTCTGCATCATCTTTTTATCCTCTTCGGTCTCGGATTTGCCATTCCATCCGTTGCCCTCGTATCTCCAGACGCCTTCACAGAAGAACAGGTTCTGGTTGTTGATCCACGATCTGGGGCTGATAGTCCAACCCTGCTCCGCTCTCGGATAAGGCAGATTTTCAGCGTCAAGTGTTTCGATAAACGTAACCGCTCTTTCAATATTAGAATCGCGCAGATTGCTGGTCATCTTACCGCCGGTAAGAGAAATCAGCGGAACACCGGTCGACAGCATAAAATTGGTCTCTACGCCCCAACCGTCATAAAGGTATCTGGGAGCGTCTTCTGTACCACTCTGCTGCCATTTTCTTCCGATATCAAGGAATGCGTCCCAATCCCATTTGCCTTGCTTAAAGAGCTCCTGAGGATCCTCCGCGTCTATTTCCGCGATAGCGCTCTTCTTGTACCACATAAGCGAACCGAGAGTGATATCCCAGAACGCGCAGTAATATCTGCCGTTGACAACATACTGATCCATGAGATCCTTAGCTCCTGCCCATTTTTCCTGGGTCAGATCAAGCAGATCGTCGATAGGCTGATATCTGTTCATAACAACGCCGATAGGGAAGTCTGTCCCCTCAAACGGGAACAGATCGGGAGAAAGGTCCGCCTGAATATTTGTCGCGAGCTTAGTGTAACGATCCACATAAGCAACGTTCTCCCACTCGAAGATCTGACCCGCAGCATCGGGGTTGTCTCCTGTCTCGGGAATTCCATAGGCGGCCTTAAACAGCTCGCCCGCGGGAGTACTTTCCTCAATATTATACCACGCAAGCCACTTGATACGCTTTTCGACCTTCATATCGGGATCCTCAAGCTTATCCGTTATCTTGCCTACCGCCTCCTGGACATTGGAATCGCTAAACTCTTCTCTTGCGGATACAAGAGAGGTACTTGACGAGCTTGACGACTGACCGGGATTACCGCCCGACGGTGTTCCGCTGTTGCCGCCGCTGGGCGTAACCTCTTCGTCACACGCGGTCATTGTCAGCACCATGGTAGCCGCCATAGCAGCGGCAATAACTGACCTAAATTTCTTCATTGATGCACCTCCATAATAATTAAGCGTTGTATACGCTTTGTGCACATATGGCCTTAAAACCTTGTATGTGCCGACGAATACCCCGTGTGTGAAATCCGAGGCAGTTCGCCTTACCTTATCATCTTTTATTATAACCTAACCGAGCATTTATTTCAATATCAAAATCAGCTAATTTACATCGACAAATTTCTGTAATATTGCACAATGACAAGGCAATTCTATACAACGCTTTAACCTTTTTGACTTGACGCTTAACTTAATATAACTGTTTTGATAAAGAAAACCATCGTTTTCGGGCTCATTCGACGACACTGTTAAAAATACTCACGTTCTCTTCTCCGCCCAATGCGGAGATATCGCTGAACATCTGACAATTTTCGACCCTCCAGCCCTCGGGGGTTTTTACAATGCGGTTGGAGATCACTTTTCGCCGATACGTCTCCTTTTTCTCTGGGTCGTATTCGTCCCCCATTTCGTCAAGATAGTAGATATTTGAGTTGAACACAACGATGTCGTCAAGATTTTGAATAAGCTCATATTCGGTACAGTAGGCGCTGCATCCGGGATAAACGCTTTCCTGCCAGAGCCTGCCGCCGTATTCGTAAAACAATGGATGATTTTTCAGTATCTCCTCGGTGACCTGTTCGCCAAAGATACTGTGCATTTCCTTGATAAAGCTGTCATAGCTGAAAGCCGTCTCACAGAAAAATCCCGTGTGTCCGTTTTCGCTTTTCACCTCTATCATTGCTCCATCCGACAAATAGCCGTCGGCGTAAAAACCGTCGAGAACAGCACACGCTTTTATGTAGGCCTCCTTGACCTCGGGCTTTCCGAGACCGTCCAGCAACTCGGCAAGCTCATTCGGCTTTCTGTTCTCAATATCATCTTCCCACTTTTCAAGGAATTTTTCGCAATTGAATTTGGAAACAGGCTCGCTCGGTGTTCCGCTGAGCGCTATCGTCTCGCCGTTGCTCCCTGTGACTATCACAGGCTCGGAAATCTCCTCCGCGCTGCTTGAAATATCCGAGACCTCGGACGGCTCGCCGCTTACAGGCTCACTCTGCGTATCCGAGCTTTGCTGAGATGTAACGGAGCTGCTCTCGTCCGAGTTTTCGTAATCCGCACCGTTATTGCAGCCCGTAAGCGCAAGCAGAATGACCGCCGACAAAACGACAGCCGATAATTTTTTCAACATATATCATTCCCCCTTTGTTATTTTATATTATACCATATAATTTGAAAAAAAGCGATTACAAAACGGTTACAATTTGGTTACAATTTTGTAATAATTTACGCGTTAAATATAAACCCGATATTAATCTAAAAACTCCCTCTCGCACGGAGAGGGAGCTTCCGGACTGTCGAGAAAACCTCATCTGTTTTGTCAACCGCTGAGGGCTTCTCGACAGTCTTGGTTTATTTATGCAGCCGCTTTATCATCTTGAACGCGAGCGAATTCTGCGTTACGAGCGGGC
This sequence comes from uncultured Oscillospiraceae bacterium, assembly GCA_910587465.1. Classification (GTDB taxonomy): domain Bacteria; phylum Bacillota; class Clostridia; order Oscillospirales; family Ruminococcaceae; genus CAG-115. The sequence goes on along the minus strand of CAJUMS010000081.1, from coordinate 9,101 downwards.
TTTGGTGCGCAAAGAAGATAATTCCGTCCGTGGGGGCTTGTATCTCGTACTCGACCTCCCCCTCATACGGGTGAATGACCTGCGCGAGAACGTCGCCCTTTGACACCTCGTCCCCGACGTGCCGAAGCTCGCGGTAGATACCCGCCGCGCCGCTCTTGACATTCATCATATCGTCCTCGTCGATTATCGTGCCCATATATCCGCCGTGGCATTTGTACTTGATAATGCCCATTCTCGACAGAAAGCGCAGCACCGCCGACACTCCCAGCTCCGCGGAGCTTTCGTCGATAGTCTCGGTGGCGTTGGTGTAGACCGAAAACGCCGCCGTTTCCGAAAACTGCCAGTTGTAGTTGAGCGTTGTCTTGTCCATTGCGGTAGGGGTGCGTAGTATAACATAAGGCAGTCCGAAGAGATTGGCGAGCGAGGTGTTCTCCTTGCAGGTCTTCATCATCCGTACGTGCGGGATAAAAACCCCGGGAATGTAAAAGCTCGCGAACTGCACCCCGTATTTGTACCGGCGTATCTCTTCGAAAATGCCAGCGGCTATGCGCTGCGTTGTCTCTCCATCGGGGTCGCCGGGGAACATTCGGTTTATGTCCGTGTTGTCGAGACACCAGAACCGCCGACCGATATTGGTACTATAACTGTTCATTGAGGGAATTATCAGCACCTCGCGGTCATGCGCAAAATCGCCCTTTTTTTCAAGATGCGAAAGTATCCTCACAAGCTGACCGCACATATACAGCTGCTGAATTTCGTCGCCGCGCAGCGAGCCGATTATGCAGCAGCACCGCTCGCCTTTGCCGAAACGGTAGCCCGTAACGCGGAAATCGCCGCGGTACAGTCCCGAGAGGCTGTAAATTACTTCTTTTTTCATAGCTCACCTATACTATCGGTTTTCCGACGTTCACCCACTCTATGCACTCCGAGCACTTTTCCAGCTCGCCGACGGACATATCCACCGCCGAGTTTGCGCTCCCGCAGGCGGGGAACACGCGCTCAAACCGCTTCAGCGAGGTATCGAGATATACCTCTACACCCTCGTTTATACCAAACGGGCACACACCGCCCACCTCATGACCGATAAGCTCCGAGACCTGCTCCGCAGTGAGCATTTTCGCCTTTGTTCCGAAACGCGCCTTGTATTTTGTGTTGTCAATCTTGACGTCGCCCGCCGTGATTATCATAACGGGCTTGTCGTTCACCATGAACGTGAGCGACTTCGCGATATGAGCGGGCTCGCACCCGAGCGCCCTTGCGGCAAGCTCAACGGTAGCGCTGCTTACCTCGAAAAATCTCACTCTGTTCGCAAGCCCGAATTTTTCAAGGTGCTTTAATGCTTTTTCAGATGACATTTTGTCCTCCTTATTTATATTTGCACGTTCTGAATTTTCCCTCTATCCAGAATGTCGCTTCAATAGTATGAAACCTGATCAATCTGAATTTAGGGTCGTCGATACCCTTTTTGAAAAAGCGTCTGTCCGTTTCGTTCCAAACTGCTTCCTGAAATTCCCTATCTGTGATAAACTCCACATTTCCGATAAGAGTTACGCTGTCCCCGTCAAGGAAATAGCACACGCTCGCTTTAGGATCTTTTTCAAAATGTGTAACCTTGCCGTTTATTGAGGAGCGCTTTGACGTCACAAAGTATATGTCGGAAAATCCCTCGGCTTTTGCAATGGAAAGCAGACAAGTACGCGGATAACCCTTTTCGTTTATCGAAGTAAGCGTTGTGGTACTGCATTTTTTAATCAACGCATTTGCCTTTTCTTCAAGCTCTTTTATCCGTTTCTTCTGGATTTCGCTTGCCTTTTTTGTCATTGCATTACCTCACCTTATCATCTGCGTCAATAATTTTTTTCATTTCATCGACTATTTCCATAACGCTTTTATTATCAGTATCAATAACGCGATCTCCTTCAAGCGGTGCTAAATGCAGCCAGAAAAAGGAGCATTCGTTTTCGTCGCCGCGCTTTTTGTGACGTTCAAGCAGAGTATCCTCGGAGCAGGTCAGTGTAAAGGCTATAACGGAAAAATCCTTCGCCGTTATATCTCTTAATATTTTTTCGCGGATATCCTTGCCAATAACGACGACCGACGAAAAAAAAACATAATCAAACCCTGAGTTCAGATAATTCGACAGCGCAAAGGACATGGTTTTATCGCCGTTGCGCAGACGAGGATCGTCAAGCGAAAACGGATTGACGCACCATGCCCAGTCGCCGTCAAAAAACGCGCTGTTTTCATAAGAGGTAAACAGTTTATCCGTTACGGTCGTTTTGCCCACGCATGGAGAGCCTGTTATGATTATTAGCTTTTGCTTATGCTTATGCTGTAACGCTTTTTCTGATGACATTTGTCCTCCTTATATAAGTGAAAACATCGCAACGACAGAAATTTGGAGTGAACTATCACCGCCGACTATTTTACGCCGTTCTTATTCCACCTTATCACGGTCTTATATCCGAGCTTTTCATACCACGGAGCTACATAAGTAAAGTGTATGTAGCTGTAATCGAAGCCCTCCTCTTTCAGTATCTGCGTCACGTGCTTGACCATTGTAAGCCCTATCCCTTTGTCGCGATACTCAGGGAGCGTTCCCACACAGCCGGGCGCGCCTATTCTGAACTCGCGTCCGTTTATGTCGTAGGTGCCTTTGTCATCGATAATGCAGAAGCTCGCAACCTTTCCGTCTATATAGCCGCAGTATACCCTGTCGTCTTCGTTGAAGAACTGCACCCAGTCCGATTCGACCTTTCCGACCGCTTTCTTTAATTCGTCAAAATCGCTGTTATAAATACCAAACGAAACGTTATCGCCGAATTTCTTATCGTATATGTTTATATCGAATTCGTCAAGCGGAAGAAGCATTTCATCAAAAACTTCGTCCTCAGACATACCGCGAATACCCTCGCTTTTAAAGAAATCCGGATGAATACGGTCGAACAATAATATGAAGTCCTGTTTATTCATACGCTTTACCCCCATTGTTAATAAGCTTACAGCCAAACTCCCCAATCCGCGTAATCAAAAGTACCGCTGCCGTGACGGAGCTTGCCGTCCGCCTTGAGCTGTCGGAAAGCGTCGCGCATACGGACAGTGATCTCGGGCTGAATATCCAACGAATGGTGCGCGGGGAATATCCTTTGCGCGGGCAGCGCCGCTATCCTTTCAAGCGACGCGAGATACGCCTCGGGGTCGGTGGAGGGATAGTACGCAAACAGTGTGTCCTTGTACACGAGATCTCCCGTGAACAGATATCCGCGCTCCTTTTCCCAGAAACACATATGTCCCGGAGAGTGTCCGGGAGTGTGCAGGACCTCGATACTTCTGCCGCCGATTTCGATAATATCATGATCGGTCAGCACCCTTGTCGGCGTTCCTTGAAAGAGAGTGTAACCACTCACATCGTAGCCGTCCGGAAGCCCGCAGCGGTCAACGACCATTCCCTTTATCGTTTCCGCGGACAGCGGGAATTTCCCGCTCAGCCAATCCAGCTCTTCGGAGTGAGCGTAGAACTCGGGGAAATATTTGTGACCGCCGATATGATCCCAATGAATATGAGTAGCGACCGCCGCAATTGGCTTATCGGTAAGCTTAATCACCTCGTCGTATATATTGCATATGCCCAAACCCGTGTCGATAAGCAGACTTTTGTCCGAGCCGTTCAGCAGATAGCAGTGTGTTTCCTCCCAATGGCGGTACTCGCTTATAATATGCGTTTCGTTGTCGATACGGTCTATTGTAAACCAGTTATTCAATTCCCATTTTCTCCCGTAAAATCGTTTGTTTTCCGAAAAAGCGGCAACTTCAATTCAAAATCATCTCCGAAAACCTTTAACATTCTTTCCGCGTTGGAAATTCGGTTTTTAATATCCTCGGAAGTTCCGTTATTGTACGTCAGATGTTCAAAGGCATACAGCGCGGTATAGAACTTAAAAACGCTCCAAAATCCGCTCGGCGGCACGCCAAAATATCCGTCGATCTGCCCGTTCGCAAAGCTGTCGCTGTATTCAAGCGCCCACAGAAGTCCGCCGAAATCATACCACGGGTCGCCCGTATCGTTTCCCGAAAAATCTATTATACCGATATTCCCCGTTTCGTCAGCAACGCAGTTGTTCCAATGAAAATCTCCATGCAGAACGGTTTGCGGTCTGTCCGAGATCAAACGGATATTTTCCTCAATATACCGTTCGGCGGATCTTCCGCGGGCGATCTCGATATTCATACGACGATAATTTTCCAAAAACAGGGACGCCTTTTTCTTGACAATTTCACTCCAATCCGTGTTTGTATCGGCTTGACATACCGAGTGGAGCTTTTTAAGCTCAATACCGACTTTCATTCCAAGCCGATAATAGTTTTTTGAAACGTCCTTCTTAATTATATCCATTATTGGCGTTCCGTCTACCCATGAAACGATGGAATAAAACTTGTCGTCCGCCGTGCCAAACTCAACGGGCTTGTTGATATTTAAATCTTTATCGGCATACGATTTTAGACGGTCAAACGCTTTTTTCTTTTCGGACGCTTTTGCCTTGCAGCCGACACGCAGCAAAAAGAATTTTCCGTCTTTTTCGAGTTTGTACTTCTCATCTCCCGAGCAGCCCTCCCTGATTTTTCCGACTATCGTATACGAACCCGGGCTCAGGTCCGACAATCCGGTCAAACCGCTCAATCCTCTGCGACCACGTGATATCTGTCGGCTCTTACTCCGTCTATCGCGTTGATAAAATCGGAGAACCGCGCATAGCCGTATTCGGCGAAATCAAAGCCGTCGAAGTTTTTCCTGATCTGCGCGCTGAGCGACTTGATACTATGACTGCCCTCGCCGCGTGCGAAGTCGTTGACAAACTGCTCTATCCGCTCGGTGCGCTCGAGAAAATCATCGTCTATAACGATAACGTTATTTTTAACGCTCACGCCGATAACGGCGGAGATGAGCTTCTTCATTGACGGATAACCAAGCTCCTTGAGGTAACCTCTGCCGTACTTTTTCGTGAAATAACCGCCCAGAACCGCGAGAGGTCCGTTGTTCTCGTTCTGCACCGCGAATGCGTGAACCTCGCGGATAACGGCGTTGATATCGGGTTTTTGCGGAGCAGTCGGCTCTTCGGTTTCCTCCTCGACGACTTCAACGGGAGCTTCAATAGGTTTCTCCTCCGCTTTCTCAACAGGCTTTTCGTTCTTGGGTTTTCTGCCGCGCTTTTTAGGCTGCTTTTCGGTATTGTCGGGCTTTTCGGCTTCAACGATGTATATAAGATTTTTCTTCGCCGTTACGCCCGAAACGGACGCTACCGCCGCCGCGAAATCGGAAAATCCAAGCTCCGCGACGTAATTCTTTCCGTACTTTTCCAACAGCATATTGTTGAGCTGTCCGAGATTTCCGCCGTTCGGCATATTCTCCGCGGCGTACTTCTGCACCTCCATGGTAAATATCTGCGAATTGATGTGCATAGTCCTGACGGGAACCTCGACGGGCTTTTTCATTGAGGACTTTTTCTCCTCGGGTTCCGGTTTAGGCTCCGCGGGTTTCTGCTCTGTGGACTTAGGCTCCGCGGGCTTTGGCTCCTTTTTCGCAATTTTTTCAACTATCTCCTCGATAGGCTTGCCCGATATCTTTTCGACAAGATTATTCACCTTTTCGGGAGCGCTCTCCGCGGCTCTAAGCATAACGGTATTGTTGTCACGATATAATACGGACTGCCTGTCTATAAATTTCGCAAAACGCTTTGAACCGAATCGCGAGAAATCAATCTTCCCAAAGCTGCGGGTAACATGCTCCGCGACGCGCGAGATGTCGTCCCGACCGCCGTCCTGCCGCTCGAGATATTCCACTATAACATGAGTGATGTCCTTCTCGGAAGGAGCGTTCTCCGTTACAACGGGCTTTGCCTTAGCCGCCGCACCCTTGCGCAGGGTGACATAATTGCTGTTGCGGCGCAGCTCGGGAAAGCTGCTGATAAACATAGACAGCCTGTTGTATCCCAACGCCGCGTAGTCGATATTTCCGTAGCGCGAGGTGAGATAGGAATCGATTTTCATAAGGTCGAGCCGTCCGTCGTCGTTGTCGCGGACGTAATCCAGCACTGCTTTGCGCAGCGTTTTCTCGTCGTAGTCATCGCCGACGTTAGCGCAAATGCGGTTGAGATAACTGAACCTGTGGCAGCTCGACGTAAACGCGAGAGGCGTTTTCACCTCTCCGATGCCGACCACCAGCTTGCCCGCCTCGCGCAGACGGATAGCGAGCCGCGTGAAGTCGCTGTCGCTTGTTACCAACACAAAGCCGTCGACGTTACAGGTATACAGGATATCCATAGCGTCGATTATCATAGAGAAGTCCGTCGCATTCTTCCCCGCAATGTAGCTGTTCTGCTGAACGGGCATGATCGAGTTGTTCATGGCGGGAATTCTCCAGCCCGTGTTGTTCTTTTCCCAGTCGCCGTAAATTCGCTTGATTATCAGCTCACCGTGCTTTGACGCCTCCTGGATGATAAACTGCGCGTACTTCGCCGAAACATTGTCGCTGTCTATCAGCAGCGCTAACTTTTTTTCATCTGACATAATATCCTCACTTTTAATTTATGCATACATTATAATAGTACGCGTGCCGTTTTTCCGCTGCATTTATATCGCCACGGGAATGACCTCGTCAAACTCGTGATACCGATAATTCTCCGCCGTAAAGCTGTACCGTGTGAACTTATAAAAATCCGCGATATCCTCGACCTTCATGGTCGGTGCGGGCAGCGGCTCTTTTTCGATAAGCCGCTTTACGATATCAACGTGACGGTCGTAAATATGCGCGTCGGCGATAACGTGAACCAGCTCGCCCGGCTCGAGACCGCTCGACTTCGCGAACATTATCAGCAGCGCGGAGTACTGACAGACGTTCCAGTTGTTCGCCGCCAGCATATCCTGCGAGCGCTGATTTAAAATACCGTTGAGCTTTCCGCCGCTCACGTTCAGCGTGAACGAATACGCACAGGGAGCGAGTGCCATTTCGTTCAGATCAGCGTGATTATACATATTTAACAGTATACGCCTTGAAGCGGGATCGTGCTTCAGATCGTACAACACCTTGTCGACCTGATCCATTTCGCCCTCGGGGAACTTATGCTTAATACTCATCTGATAGCCGTAAGCTTTGCCGATAGAGCCGTTTTCGTCTGCCCAAGCATCCCAGATATGGGTCGTCAGATCGCGAACGTTGTTGGACTTCTTCTGATATATCCACAATATCTCGTCTATCGCCGAACGGTAGTACACGCGCCGCAGGGTCATAAGCGGGAATTCCTCCCCAACGTTATACCTGTTGACCACGCCGAATTTCTTGATCGTGTGCGCAGGCGTACCGCAGGGTGACGTTTCGTCACCCGCCCAATGAGGGCGAACGTTCATATCCGCATCGGACACGCCGTTCTCCAGAATATCACGGCAATTCTGTATGAAAATGTCATCTGCTCTGCTCATAAAGTCTCCTCTCGGCTTAATCGAAAATAACGCGCTCCATATCCCAGGTATACGTCATTACTTCTCCGTCTGCTCGCTCAGAATAAACATATCGTAAATAACTCTGATAGCTTTCTCGAAGTCCTTTTCGTCAATGCCGACGATAATGTTCAGCTCGCTCGAGCCCTGATCTATCATTCTGATGTTGATATCCGCGTGAGAAAGCGCCGCAAAAACTCTTGTCGCGGTACCCTTTGCGGACTTCATTCCGCGTCCTACAACCGCTATAAGGGCCAAGCCGTCTATTATCTCAAAATGATCGGGACGGGCTACCTCTTTCAGGCGCTGAGTGAGCTTATCGCGCTGACCGTCAAGCTCATGCGAATTCACAACAACGGACACCGTGTCGATACCAGTGGGCATATGCTCGGGGAAAATGCCGTGGTTCTCGAGAACCTGCAACATTCTGCGCATAAAGCCCTTTTCGGAGTTCATCCTGTCCTTTTCAATGGATATTACCGAGAAGTCCTTTTTGCCCGCGATACCCGTAATGAGATACTTTGCGGGAGCGTTCTTCGCGCTCGGCACTATCAGCGTTCCCGCGTCATCGGGAGCGTTGGTGTTCTTGATATTGATCGGGATATTCGCGCTTCTTACGGGGAAAATTGCGTCTTCGTGAAGCACTCCCGCGCCCATATACGACAGCTCGCGAAGCTCCGAGTATGTTATAACCTCGATACCCTCGGGCTTGTCAACAATCCTCGGGTCAGCAACGAGAAAGCCGCTAACGTCCGTCCAGTTTTCATACAGCGAAGCACCTGCCGCCTTAGCGACTACCGATCCCGTAAAGTCACTGCCTCCGCGCGAAAACGTCTTGATAGAGCCGTCGGGCATTGCGCCGTAAAATCCCGGGATTACCGCCTTAGGGGTCTTTTCAAGGATAGCGCCCAGACAAGCGTTTGTGATATCGCTGTCGAAATTACCCTTGCTGTCGAAGAAAATGCCCTTAGCCGCGTCAACAAACTTGTAACCGAGATAATCCGCGAGGATAATTCCGTTGAGGTACTCGCCGCGCGAAGCCGCGTAATCACGGTTTGCGCCGTTGCGGAAGTCTGTACCGATCTTGACATACTCCTCCTCAAGCGACATTGACAATCCAAGTTCCCTGATAATGCCGTCAAAACGCTCGCGGACAGGCTGAAACGCCTTAGCAAAGTCCTCCCCCGTGATCGTGCGCTCATAGCACTGATACAGCAGGTCGGTAACCTTGGTATCGTCGGAGAAACGCTTTCCGGGCGCGGAGGGAACGACGTAAACACGCTCGGGATCGGCGTTAATAATATCCGCGACCTTCTTAAACTGCTTTGCGTCGGCGAGCGAGCTGCCACCGAACTTAACTACTTTGCTCATAAAAAACATACCTTTCCAAATAATATACACTTTATTTTACCACAAATTGCGGTAAATTGCAATAGGTTAAAGAAAAAAAGCGCCGTTGAGCGCTTTCGGCATTCTTTGACAATTTCCGCCAAATATGTTATAATGCCGCTCTAAAGGAAAGCGACCACGCGCATTTGATTTGCCGACGCATTTCAAAAAACACCCCCGCTTTCACGGGGGTGAACTTTATTAAGTTTTTGTGCAAATCA
>CAJUMS010000080.1 GCA_910587465.1 uncultured Oscillospiraceae bacterium | reverse complement strand
TTCATATAATCCTTTGAGTAAAGAGGATATATTGCGATTAATTGATGATAGGCTATTTAAAGCTAATAGGAGGAAAAATGAGTTATTTTAACATCGTAGCCGCCACAAATGAAAATACTGTTGTTACAGAGTATATTCCCGAACAGCGGACCGCCGATACATACCAGAGCGAAGCGGAACTTGAAAGGAATTTTATCCGCCGTCTTGGAGAGCTTGGCTATGAATATCTTACCATACACAAGGAAGATGATCTGATAGAAAATTTAAGAAAACAGCTTGAAACGCTCAACAGCTATTCATTTACAGACAGTGAATGGAAAAGCTTTTTTATTGAATATATAGCTAATGCCAATGAGGGTATCGTTGAAAAAACAAAGACAATACAGGAAGACAATGTAAAAAACCTAAAGCGTGACGACGGCACAACAAAAAACATCACGCTGATAGATAAAAAGAATATCCATAACAACAGTCTGCAAGTCATCAATCAGTATAAAGCTGATACAGGCAAACGACAGAACCGATATGATGTGACTGTGCTTGTGAACGGTTTTCCGCTTGTTCATATTGAACTGAAACGGCGAGGTGTGCCTATCCGTGAAGCTTTCAATCAGATTGACCGCTATCAGCGTGACAGCTTTTGGGCAGGTTCCGGACTGTTTGAGTATGTGCAGATTTTCGTTATCTCCAACGGTACGAACACCAAATACTACTCAAATACCACTCGTTTTAATGCTGTGAAAGAAGCAGGCAAGGCTCGTAAAAAGACCAAAACAAGCAATTCCTTTGAGTTCACAAGCTTTTGGGCAGATGCAAACAATAAGGTCATTCCAGATATTGTGGATTTTACAAAGACTTTTTTTGCAAAGCATACGATCCTCAATATTCTAACGAAATATTGCATATTTACATCTGAAAATCTCTTGCTGGTAATGCGTCCATATCAGATAGTCGCTACTGAGCGAATACTTAACCGCATAGAAATTGCCAATAATTACAAGAAATACGGTTCAATAGCGGGCGGCGGATATATATGGCACACAACGGGTTCTGGCAAAACCCTGACCTCGTTCAAGTCTGCCAGACTTGCCTCAAAACTTGACTACATTGACAAGGTACTGTTCGTCGTTGACCGTAAAGACCTCGACTATCAGACTATGCGTGAGTATGACCGCTTTGAAAAGGGTGCTGCTAACAGCAATACATCCACTACTGTACTAAAGCGACAGCTTGAAAATCCCGATTGTCGTATAATCATCACCACTATCCAAAAACTTGCTGCATTCATCAAGAAAAATTCAGTTCATGCTGTATATGATAAACGTGTTGTTATTATTTTCGATGAGTGTCATAGAAGTCAGTTCGGCGATATGCACCAGGCTATTACCAAAAAATTCAAGAAGTATCATTTGTTTGGATTTACGGGTACACCTATATTCGCCTTAAATTCGGGAACAAGCAAAAATCCTAATCTACGCACTACGGAGCAGGCTTTTGGAGATCAGCTTCATTCCTATACCATTGTTGACGCTATCAAAGATAAAAATGTTCTTCCGTTCCGTGTGGACTATATCAAGACCATGGACAAGGAAGAAGATATTGAAGATGTCAAGGTGTGGGATATTGACCGTGAAAAGGCATATATGTCCTCAAAGCGTATATCTCTTGTTACATCTTACATATTGGAGCATTTTAATCAGAAAACCTATCGTAATGAACGATACTATTCATATAGTGTACTTACAAATATTTCTGAGATAGCCGAATCCAAAAAGCGTGAGCATGTAGAAGAAATCAAGCAAAAAAGGCGTGTCAGTGGTTTTAACTCAATATTTGCGGTATCCTCAGTGCAGGCTGCAAAGCTCTACTATGAGGAATTTATGCGGCAAATAGCTGAAAATCCTGAAAAGGTTTTGAAAATCGCCATTATTTACAGTTATGGGGTAAATGAGGAAGATATCGACGGTATTCTTGATGAAGAAAACCCGGAAGATACCTCTGCACTTGACTCTGACTCAAGAGATTTTCTTGAAAAGGCTATCGGCGACTACAACAGACAGTTTAACACAAACTATGATACTTCAAGCGACAAATTTCAGAACTATTACAAAGACGTGTCACTTCGTATGAAAAACAAGGAGCTTGACTTGTTAATTGTAGTTAATATGTTCCTTACAGGCTTTGATGCAACTACGCTCAATACGCTGTGGGTAGATAAAAACCTCAAAATGCACGGTCTTATTCAAGCGTATAGCCGTACTAACCGCATACTCAACTCTATTAAAACCTTTGGCAATATTGTATGTTTCAGAGCTTTACAGAAACGTACAGACGCTGCTATAGCACTCTTTGGAGATAAAGAAGCAGGCGGTATTGTTACCTTGCAAAGCTTTAGTGACTACTACAACGGATATAAAGACAGCAAAGGCAAACACATAGATGGCTATGTGGATATGATAGATAAACTATTAAAGGAGTTTCCGCTTAGCGAGCCTCAAATTGTCGGAGAAGAACATCAAAAAGAGTTTATTGCTCTGCTCGGAGCTATCCTGCGTATGCGTAATTTGCTTGTAAGTTTTGATGAGTTTGAGGGCAAAGAGATCATATCGGAGCGAGATTTTCAAGATTATCTCGGACGGTATCAGGACTTGCGTGATGAATGGAATGAGCGTCGTAAAAAAGGCGAGTTGACCGATATTGACAATGATATTGTCTTTGAAATAGAGCTTATCAAGCAGATAGAAATCAATATCGACTATATCCTCATGCTTGTAACTAAATATCACGATAGTAATTGTACGGATAAGGAAGTGCTTATTACCATTCAGAAAGCCGTTGATTCCAGTCCTGAGTTGAGAAGTAAAAAAGATCTTATTGAAAATTTCATAAACGGAATTAACGATGTCGATGACGTAATGAATGAGTGGCATAGCTATGTTGTCGAGGAGCGTGAAAAGGCTCTTGTCGCTCTGATTACGGAAGAAAAGCTAAAAGAGGAAGAAACCAGAATGTTTATTATGGGTGCATTTCGTGATGGTGCAATTAAGACAACGGGTACGGACATAGACAAGATACTGCCTGCGGTGTCGCGCTTTGGTGACAGTAATCGCAAGGCTAAGAAAGAAATTGTCATTGAAAAGCTAAAAGTTTTCTTTGAGCGATTTTGGAATATAGGTTAATTTTTCATTTATTTATTTTGATTTAATAGGGAGTGCAGAGGGAACGGCTGCCCCTCGGAGAGCGCCTGTACTTATGATATTGACCTAAATGGGCAATGTCATAAGTACTATGGCGTTACTTGCGGCAAAGCCGTAAGTAAACCCGCAGCTTCGCTGCGGTGTGCGGCGTGTGAGCCGTCGTTCCAACAAGATAAAACCGGTCTGTCGAGAAATTCAGCAGACCGGTTTGTGCTTTGCGTGAAATCAATCTTTCCCCGTAAGCATATAGCTGTAGCTAAGGTTGAACGCCTCGGAAATCCTAACAAGGTCGGAAAAGTTAAATCCAATGACCTTGTCCTCATTCAGAGAATTGTCGAAAAGATTGTCAAGCTTGCGTTTGGAAAGCAGTATACTCTCCAGTTTCTCTTTGTGGATATTCTTCCTCGCAAGGTTGGACAGTATAATTTTGGAAATACGCACTTGCAGGAAGTTGAACGCCTCCCCCGATGACAACTTTCCCATTATGTTCAAAATCATGTCTTTGGGCGGAATTGAGCCTAACAAGCTGTCCTCCGCTTTGGCATTATCGGGAAACTCATCGTCCCGCACAAAATATTCCACGGAATAATTCAGATACTCCGCGATACGCAGTAAATCGGCGTTTGACGGCATTTTTCCCGAAAGCATACTGGCGATATGGTCGGGGTGAGATTTCAATACGTTGTAAACCTTTGTCATTGAACTCTCTGCACTATCGTCAATCTCAATATCCCCTTTATTGTACTCCTCAAAAAAATAATCTACGGGAACATCAAAGTAATCCGCAAGCTTCATAAGAATATCGGAATTGACCGTCGCGCCTTCCTGCCAGCGTTTGAGATTGCCCGAACTAAGTCCCAGGGACTTTATCAGCGGCGTTGGCTTAACGTTCCTTTCCTTGCAAATTCGTATAAGTTGGTCGTAAAACATAGGTATCTCCTTTCAAATGTAAATATTTTGTTAATGCGCTAATATAGACTTGACAAATCTCTTATAGTGGATTATAATATAAATATTCACTATAAGAGATTTGAATATATCTTGTAATGATTATACCACATCAAAATAATGATGTCAAGCATTTTTTGAAAGGAGCGTGATAAACGGAGTAAAGACATTATCCCACTGTCAGGGAAAAGGCAGTTTGAGCCACAATAACCGTGATTTTAAGCCAAAGAACGTTGACAGCGGACGCACCAAAAACAATGTGACGTTTATCAAAGAGCCGATCAGTGAAGCTTATGAAAGGCTGTTCGAAGCGGCGGTTGAGCGTTACAATGCAAGGCAGAAGCGGAGCGACAGGAAAATCAAAAGTGGGTATTTTGAGTATCAATTTAATCACGCGGTTTCCGACAATGTTGTAACGTCCCCCGACAAGCGAAAAAGCTTTTACGAGGACGTTGTGCAGATTGGAACTAAGGACGATACGGGAGTTGGCAGTCTTGACGGCGAGATTGCTACAAGGTGTTTGACCGAGTATATGGACGGTTTTCAAGCAAGAAATCCAAACTTTCACGTTTTTAACGCCGTGCTTCATATGGACGAAGCAACGCCGCACCTGCACATTGATTACATACCCGTGGGGCACTGCAAACGTGGCGTTGACACGCAGAACGGCATAGCGCAGGCGTTAAAGGAAATGGGCTACGGCGACGGTAAGGACGCCATTGCAAGGTGGAGAAAGTCCGAATGTGACGTACTGAAAGAGATTTGCGGACGGTACGATATAACAATTTCCGAACCGCAAAAATCGCGGGGTACTATGACGGTCGAGGCTTACAAGGAGGTCAAGCGGTTAGAAGATAAGTTAACTCACCTAAGTGAACTGAGCAATGCGGCAGACGGCGCGGAAATTCCACATAAAAAATCTCTTTTGGGAAAAGGTAAAATAGTCGTCAGTACTGAGGATTTTGAAAAGGTGGAAGCCGAAAAGAAAGCCGCTGCCGTGCAGCTTAAAACTGCTGAAATTCAGACAGAGAAAGCGATTGAGGCGGCAAGAAAAAATCAGGAATATGCGGAACATTTGGACGTTAGGGAAAAGGAAATTACCGAAAATGAGAAATTAGCGGAAGAAAGGTTAGGCAAAGCGACAAACTTACTTAACAAGCAGACGAACATTAACAAAATTCTTGTGGACACGGAAAAGGAGCGTGATATTTACAAGCGTGAAATGGATCGAATAAAATACTTACAGCTTGAAATTCAAGATTTGAAAAATAATGCAGAAAAGTGGAGAAATGAATGCAGTAACAAGAATCGTGAAATTACTGCTCTTAATGCCGAGATAACAAGGCAGTCCGAAAAAATAAACTACTTGCAGAAGCTTTACAACTGGGTTTATGACATTGCAAAATATGCTTGTCAGAAGCTTAAAATTGACGTTGAGAATGCGATAAAAAGGAGGTCGGAGGGTTACAGGACTACATACATTTTCAGCGATGAGAAGAAACGGAGCCGATAGGGACAGAAAGGGGCGACTTATTGAGAAGATACTATGAAAACGCAACATATAATGCCGCTTTTGAACGCTGTATAGACATAATGACTCAAATGATTCAAAAATACGGTGGAAAGGTTTTGGAGATACAAGAAAATCAGTCAAAAACAGGTGATAGTTTATCACTTAAAAAGATAATAACGCCTAAAAATCCAAAAGCTGCATAAAATTTGAAATTACACGTTGCATATTTGCTAACAATATGTTATAATAAATATGCGACGTGTGTTTTATTGCGTTATATCATAGCGGAAAGGAGTTCGGTATCAATGAAAAGGCAAACCAAATGCTATATTTATACAAGAGTATCGACCTCTATGCAGGTAGACGGTTACAGTTTGGACGCTCAACGGGAAAAACTGCGCCGATATGCTGAATATGAGGGAATGACTGTTGCCGATGAATATTCTGACGAAGGATTTTCGGGCAAGAATATCCAAGGCAGACTGGAATTTCAGCGTATGCTTAACGATATTCAAAACGGAAAAGACGGGGTGGAATATGTACTCGTATTTAAGCTGTCTCGATTTGGCAGAAACGCCGCTGATGTTCTGAACTCTCTACAGCTTATGCAGGATTTTGGCGTTAATCTGATTTGCGTTGAGGACGGTATCGACAGCTCCAAGGAGTCTGGTAAGCTTATGATTTCCATTCTGTCCGCCGTTGCTGAAATTGAGCGCGAAAATATTCGTACTCAAACTATGGCGGGACGTGAACAGAAAGCCCGTGAGGGAAAGTGGAACGGAGGTTTTGCGCCATATGGCTACCGCCTTGAAAACGGACAGCTTTTCATCGCGGCTGACGAGGTTGACGTAATAAAGGCAATATTTGACCGTTATATTCATACCAACGACGGTATAAACGGTGTAGCAAAATATCTGAATGATAACGGCTATGTTAAAAAGCTTCGGCAGAACGGTACTATCCCAGGATTTTCCGCAAATTTCGTTAAGGACGTTCTTGATAATCCCGTTTATATGGGGAAAATCGCATACGGCAGACGGAAAACGGAAAAGAAGCTGGGTACGCGAAATGAAATGCGCGTCGTTGAACAATTGGAATTTCCCATTTATGACGGTCAGCACGAGGCGGTTATTTCGGAGGAAGATTGGCGGCTTGCCCAAGAAAAACGGAAGTCCAATATCTACAGACGCGAGAAAATAAACAATTCGGAACACGCGCATATTTTATCGGGTATTCTGAAATGTCCCTGCTGCGGAAAAAGCCTGTACGGAAATATATCTAAGGCACACAGCAAAGACAATAAAACTCGATACTATTACTACTGCAAGAACACGGTCACACCGACAGGGCACGACTGTACTTTCCGCACTAATATTGAGCAGACAGAACTTAATCGAATGGTAGCTGATATTATCTCTGCTATGGTCAAGGAGCCTCGTTTCTCGGAGGCGATAAAAGAGAAAATCGGTACTGCCGTTGATACCGCTGAAATGGAAAAACGCCTTGAAGCGTTACAAACCAAGCTTCGCAAAACATTCGGGGTTAAATCTCGGTTAGAACGTCAGATGGACGAGCTTGATATTGACGACCTGTATTATGACAAAAAGTTATTGGACTTGCAGCGGCGTTATGATGAGCAATACGGTAAAATTGAAGAAATCGAAATCCAAATTCTCAATGTTCAAGAGCAGATAAACAGCATACGGCAAGAGAAAATTTCGGGTGACAGTATCTATCAGCTTTTATTGGTATTTGACAAGGTTTACAATTCCGCGACTGAAGTCGAGCAAAAGGAATTTATGAAAGCCTTTATAGAGAAAATAGAACTGTTTCCTCAAAAGCGTGAGGACGGCTGCTGGATAAAGAATATAGTTTTTAACTTCCCTGTTCCTATAAGCGGTACGGAAATGAAAGAACTGCCCTTGGAATATATTACAACTCTTGAGTGTGTGGTTTTGATGACAAGGCTGTAAATAAAAGGAACAACGTTATGTGTGACAGGAGCATAGCATTGGCAGTACGCGGCGTGAAGATACTGTTGGTGCAGACATACAGGTATGACTGATACATAAACGAACTGCTTGGCGGAGGAATTTTAACAGGCGAAACGACAGAGCAGACTGCGCTTCGTGAGCTTAAAGAGGAGTGCGGTCTGGATGGTGCGATCAACAGACCGTTATATACACTGTATTGGATAGACAGCAGTACCGAATATGTTTTTCTGGTTGATGCTCCTGATGATCAGTAAGCTATTATCGTAAAAGACCACAAAATTCCGCACGGTGGAGAGCAACCCATAAAGAACGTCCGTTGGCTCAGTGACCGTGTGCATAGGTGCAATGGCTATCGTCGGCGCGATACAGGACGGACTGACGGGCGATTTTTCGATACTCGCGACAAAGGCGATACTTGACCTGATAATAATTATCGTGATGACCTGCTCAATGGGCAAGGGCTGCATATTCTCGGCATTGCTCGTGATCGTATTCGAGGGCGCGATAACCTTGCTCGCGAAGCTGATATCGCCCGTAGTCACCTAGGAGGCGCAGAACAATATATCTCTTGTCGGCTCGATACTTATTTTCTGCGTAGGGGTTAATTTCGTGTGGGGTAAGAGGGTTCGTGTGGCGAATATGCTGCCGTCCGTTTTCATAGCGGCTGGAGCTGTCTTTCTTCCTTT
The DNA here is from genome assembly GCA_910587465.1 of uncultured Oscillospiraceae bacterium. Lineage (GTDB taxonomy): Bacteria > Bacillota > Clostridia > Oscillospirales > Ruminococcaceae > CAG-115. The sequence continues at coordinate 3,748 of CAJUMS010000080.1, read as the reverse complement.
TTCGTTTTAGGTATTTACAAATTGAGAAAAATATGTTATAATATCTCATAACTTAACTTTGCAAAGGAGAATTACTATGAAAAAGATACTTTCGGCAGCGCTTGCCGCGGCAATGCTGCTGTCACTGACCGCCTGCAATGGAGAAAATTCGGAAAGCGGTACGTCAACGGGCACAAGCTCCGACAACAGCACCGTGCAGTCAAGCGATACGAACAGCACGGACAGTACAAGCGGTACGGAGAGCTCGTCCGACTCATCGAGCGAGCCTGAAAAATCCGAGATCGACTACTCAAAGCTCTCGGAGGAGGAGATATACGAGCTTATGGTTGAACGTTCCTTGATGACAACGGGCGATATGACGCGTATGGCGAACGTCCTGAAAAAGGCTGAAAACGGTGAGGAAATCACAGTTTCGTATATCGGCGGCTCGATTACGGAGGGTCTTACGGTAGCTCCTGCCAATCCCGAGCTGTGCTGGGCTAATCTTTCGTATGAATGGCTGTGTGAAAAATATCCGAACGCTAAAATAAATTACGTCAACGCGGGTCTTTCGGGAACTCCGTCGATACTTGGCAACGTCCGTTTGGAGCGCGATATACTGGCGCATAAGCCCGATATCTGCTTTGTGGAGTTCGCGGTGAACGATGGAATGGAAACAAGCTACAAAAACGCCTATGAGAGCCTTGTGCGCACCTTGCTCGCGCAGGAAAACGATATCGCGGTGGTGCTGCTGTTCACGGTCATCGAAAATGGTCACACCTGCCAGCCGCATATGAGCGAGATCGGCAATAACTACAAGCTACCGATGATAAGCGAACCCGATTCTCTCGGCGTCGAGTTTGCCGAGGGTAGAATGACGTGGCAGGACTATTCCGACGACGAGAGTCACCCCAATCAGCGAGGTCACGAGATCGTCCGCGATTTTGTGGCGCATTACTACGAAACGGTAATGGAAACGCTTGACGACAACACGGGCACGGTCGATAAAACGCTTCCCGCGCCCGTATTCAGCGACAAGTATATAGATATGCATTTTATCGACAGTGAAACGCTCAAGCCCGAGCTGGTCGGTTTTGTGGAGAACGACGTTCATTCCGCGTTCCATAATGGTTGGATGTACAAGGGTGAAGAGGATGCGTCGCTGACGTTTACGCTCAACTGCAAGGCTCTTCAGCTTATTTACAAAGCAAACAACAGTAAGGCGTTCGCGGATGCGGAAATATATGTTGACGGCGATCTTGTAACAACGGTCAATTCCAACAAGAGCGATGGCTGGAACAACCCCGTTACGGAGCTTGTTATAGATGACGACGAAGCTGCCGAGCATACGGTAGAGATAAAAGTCGCGGGCGGAGAGAATCACTATTTCGGCGTTCTCGGTTTCGGCTATTGTGACTGATTTTATTATTACAAAAACCGTGGGATATTTTCCGCGGTTTTCTTTTTTTAAAAAGCTATTGACAAATGGAAAAAGCTGTGATACAATATAACTGTACTATAACGATTAATACAGTTGTGCAAACGCAATATTGAAAATCAAATGAGGTGTAGTTATGTTTACAATGCGGCTTGAGGGTGGAGCACCCATATATGAACAGCTCGAGCGGCGGATAACGGAGCTGATAATGAGCGGAGAAATGGCGGAGGGTGAAAAGCTCCCCACAGTCCGCGAGATAGCTAAGACGCTTTCAATAAATCCGAATACCGTTCAAAAAACCTATGCCGGTCTCGAAACACAGGGGCTTATCTACTCAATCCCCGCTAAGGGGAGCTACGTCTCCGAGCGCAGAAGGTATCTTGAATCGGTACGTAAGCGGAGCATTGAAACGTTCACGGAGGCGGTCTCACACGCACTCCGACAGGGTCTGGAGAAATCCGACCTGATAAATATCGTCAACGGCTACACCGAGGGATAGGAGGTGAAATACATAATGAAAAATAGCTTTTTCGGGGATTATATCCTGTATAAGATGCGCGGAATGCGTGTTGTTGTGATCGCCTCGGCGGTGATGAATTTGCTTTCGACAACGCTTCTCGGCGCGGCGGCTTGTTATTTTGTCGTCACAATGAATAAATATTTGACGTTAGAGGACGATTCCGCCAAATGGCTGCTGGAGGATCAGGTGCCTATTGTTGTAACGGCGGCGCTGATAGTTGCGTGCGCGGCGATAGTTGGGATTACGATAGTCGTCATTTTTACGCCCGCGTCCGCGTTTGATTTCTTCGTCAAACGAAACTGTACCGACACGCTTGGGTGTCTGCCGCTTACTTATCGGCAGCGCTTCTGGGGCGATTTCCTAAGCGGTCTCGGTGTGCATATGATATCGTTTATACCGTGCTCGGCGGCGGGACTGATATTTGCCGCGGCGGCGGACGGAAATATAAGCGATACCTTTAACGAATACATTTACGACACGATATTGTACAATTCGGCGGTTATTAGGAACATATTTGTACGAACGTATCTATCGTATATACTGCTGTTGTTTGTCGGCTATATGGGAGCATACGCGGTATCCTGCTTCGTGACAGTGTGCTGCGGCAGAAAGTTTAACGCGAAGGCGTGTTCGCTGATATTTCAGATACTCCCCGCGGGTCTTGTGACCGTTTATTGCGGCTGCGCGCTTATGAATTCTGTCGGCGTTGATATATATGAGGAGTGGACAAAGGCGATCGCCGTCATTCCGCCTGTCGGAACGTGGCTCAGTGCGGTATTGCGCGGGAGCGTCAATATTACCGCGTTCAACGATATAGGCAGTCAGCTCGAGCGTGCGTTTTTCCTTATCAAGCACCCTTGGTATATTGTGGTGACAGCCGTAATACTCGCCGCGTTGATTATCGGCGCGTATTTCCTAGGCAAGCTGCGGAAGAACGAAAGAACGGGACGCGAATTCGTGTTCAAGGGTGCGTATCGTGTGATGTCCGTTATGACCGTGGTGTTCATTATCGGCATTATTCAGATGGCGCGCGATGAAATGCCGGTGATATTTTCTCTCGGGTCGGTTTTCGCGATAATCATCGCGTTTGTGGTGTATGCCGCAATTGAGCTTATCCATACGCGTTCGTTCAAAAGGATATGGTGGACTGCGCTTAAATTTATCGCTATCTGTCTGGCTTGTCAGGGATTTTTCCTGTTGGTTCACAATACGGGCGGCTTTGGCGCGGAAAAATATCTTCCGCCCCGTGCGCTCATATCCGAGGTAAGGGTATCGGGGGATAAATTTCTTGATCCCATTATAAACCATTACGACAAATATTATATTTACCGATCCGACGACGCGATATCGGCGATATTGTCCGAGCATGAAAAGCTTCTTAGCGAAACAAGCGATGTCGGAACGGGCGGTGATATCGTCGTAACCTATGTGCTCAAGAACGGCGGAGAAGTCGTCCGCGGCTACGGTATGACCTATGTTGACGGTGTGGCGCAGTCGGAAACTCTTGCGGAGATGTGCAGCACAATACGGCAGCTTACTCCTACCGACAGCAGCGTGCTGGGATTTATCGACGATCCTCAATATGGCGAAATCGAAATAAAGTATCACAAGATGACCCATGTTAAGGAATTGGGCTACGTCAGCTCCGGCGCGGTCTATGTCGCGGAGGGCATGGAGGACGAGTTTATGGAGCTTCTTAAACATGACATTATCAATAATTATACGTGGTATCAAAGTAATGTCGGTGAAATAAACATAAGGGCGCCTCTAAAAACCCAATCAAATTCTCGATTTTTTGTCTGATCAAGCCG
>CAJUMS010000079.1 GCA_910587465.1 uncultured Oscillospiraceae bacterium | reverse complement strand
TGCATTATACTTCTTTGAGAATTTGGTGTCAAGTTTTATTATACAACATCACTCCCTCTATTGTCTGTTTTCTGTATACCTTTCCCATAATATCCTCACCTTCTCGTCCAGCCGAATTCTTTGTAGACTGCCTCAATCTCTGGCAGCAGCCTTTCGCCGAATATCCACACTTCCTGCCGCCACGGGTGACCGAGCCAGCCAAACGAGAAGTCCTCGGCAATAAAGAAATAATAATCTCCGTCGGGATAGAACGACGGGAAATAGACTTTGTAGCCGCCGCCGATATAGCGCTCGTCCTCTACCCAAAAATCGCGCTGCTCGTCGGGGTTCTTCGGGTCGTACAGCAGCGCGCTGTGCTGCCAGTCAAGCGCGTAGACGTTGCCGTCCGATATCCTCACAAATATTTCCCCGGCAATATTTTCCATAACGTCTATCTGCGTTTCCGTCATATTCTCAATATCGTAGACCGCGTGAGGCACTTTAATGTCAAACGGCGTAAATTCACGCATTGATGGACGAAATCCCAGTTCGCCGTAAACCCTGTCCCAGACCACCTTGTATTGCTCTGTATTATCAAGCAGCATACGCGCCTCCTTTAAAAACTAAAGGCAACACCGTGCGGCATTGCCTTGAAAATCAACCTATTTTTTTAATGCTTTTTTTTGACGGCTTGGCGATAGCCCTTGTCTTTGCATTATCACGTGTGATAAGCGGCTTTCCGGTGCCGTTCACGCAGTCGACCGTAATAGTGACCTTGGAAATCGTAACGTCACTCGGCGCGGTGAACATAATCTCGCGCAGAACGTCCTCAACGATAGAGCGCAGTCCGCGTGCGCCCGTCTTGGACGCAATAGCCTTCTTCGCAATCTCACGCTTAGCGTCCTCATCAAACTCCAACTCTATGCCGTCAGCCATAAACAGGCACTTATACTGCTTGATGAGCGCGTTCTTCGGCTCATCGAGAATTCTCACAAGAGCGTCCTCATCAAGCGCGTTAAGCGGAGTTACAATCGGCAGACGACCGATAAGCTCGGGAATGATACCGAACTTCATCAGATCCTGCTGTATCACCTGCTTGAGCAGGTCGGCGCTCTCCTTGTCGGCGGAACTCTTTACGTCCGCGCCGAAGCCGAGCGCGGAGCTCGAAACACGCTGCGCGATCATCTTTTCAATGCCCTCGAACGCGCCGCCGCAGATAAACAGGATATTTTTGGTATCAACCTGAATAAACTCCTGATGCGGGTGCTTTCTGCCGCCCTGCGGGGGAACATTGGATACGGTGCCCTCGATTATTTTCAGCAGCGCCTGCTGGACGCCCTCACCGCTTACATCTCTTGTAATGGAGGTGTTCTCGCTGCGGCGGGATATCTTGTCAATTTCGTCAATGTAGATTATGCCGCGCTCAGCCGCCTCGATATCGTAATCGGCAGCCTGCACGAGCCTCAGCAGCACGTTCTCAACGTCCTCTCCGACATAGCCCGCCTGCGTAAGCGTTGTGGCGTCCGCGATAGCGAACGGCACATTCAGCAGTCTCGCCAGCGACTGTGCGAGCATTGTCTTACCAACGCCCGTAGGACCGAGCAGCAGAACGTTGGACTTCTGAAGTTCAATGTCGTCTGCCTCATTGCTGTTGAGGAAGGTGCGCTTATAGTGATTGTATACGGAGATCGCAAGCACCTTTTTGGTCTCGTCCTGTCCGATTATATAGTCGTCAAGGTATGCCTTGATCTCCTCCGGGGTCATAAGCTCATCGGCACTTGAAAGGAAATTAGGGTTCTCCTTTCCCGTGCGGACAGTCTTTCCGCCCTTGGCGGGGCGAACGTCTCCACTCTCCACGAGCATATTGTACGATGTTACAATACAATCGCTGCAAATGACGGAATTCTCACCCATGCCGTACAGAATACGGCTCACCTGATTTTCATTTCTTCCGCAAAAGGAACAAACCAACATTTCAGTAATCCTCCGCTCAGCTCTTCTTTTCGTCGCGTCTGTTGTAAACCTTGTCGATAAGACCGTATTCGAGAGCCTCCTCGGCGGTCATGAAATTGTCGCGCTCCGTGTCGTGACATATGGTATCGTAGTCCTTGCCCGTGTTTTCGCTCAATATCCGGTTGAGCTTATCCTTGGTGCGCTGGAGATATTTTGAACGTATCTGGATATCCGTGACCTGTCCCGAAATGCCGCCGCCCGAAATAAGCGGCTGATGGATCATGATCTCGCTGTTCGGGAGGGCGATACGCTTGCCTTTAGCCCCCGACGACAGCAGGAACGCGCCCATAGACGCTGCCATACCCGTGCAGATTGTGGAAACGTCGCACTTGATATATTGCATAGTATCGTAGATCGCCATTCCGTCGGATACGGAGCCTCCCGGGCTGTTGATATAGAGGCAAATATCCTTGTCGGGATCCTGTCCCTCCAGATACAACAGCTGAGCGACGATAACGCTTGCCGTCGCGGAATTCACCTCGTCGTGCAGCAGAATAATCCTGTCGTTCATCAGTCTCGAAAAGATGTCGTAAGAACGCTCTCCGTGACTGCTCTGTTCCACTACATAAGGAATATATGGCATTGTAAGCTCCTTTCTCCGCATATGCGGAATGCCTTTTAAACGCAATTACTCCTTGACTTCCTCAACCTTGGCGTTGTCCTTTACAAGGTCAAGAGCCTTTTCGATCATGAGGTCGGTAGTAAGGGTTTTTTCGGAGATCGCCGCCTTTACGTTCGCAACGTCGAGCTTGTACTGCTCCGCAAGCTCGTTGTACTCATTCTCGATATCCTCCGCAGATACCTCGATGTTTTCAAGCTTTGCGATCTTCTCAAGGCAGAGACGCATATCCACCTGGCGCTTTGCCGCGTCCTTGAAGTTAGCGCGGAACTGAGCCATGGTCATGCCCGTATACTTCAAATAATCATTGATATTGATGCGGGTTCTCGCTACCCACTCGCGTGCGATCTCGTCGATACGGCGCTCGTACATTACCTGCGGAATCTCAGCCTTCATATTCTCGAGCATCTTGTCCATAAGCTCGGTATCGGAAGCGTCCTCAGCCTCCTCGGCATACTGCTTTTCAAGCTTTTCCCTGATCTCGGTCTTAAGCTCGTCAACGGTATCCTTGTCTGAAACGTCCTTTACAAAATCGTCGTCCAGCTCGGGCATTTCCTTAGCCTTGATCTCGTGGAGCTTGCACTTGAATACCGCGGGCTTGCCCTTGAGGTTATCCGCCTGATAGTCCTCGGGGAACGTAACGTTTACGTCAAATTCCTCGTCAACGCTCTTGCCAATCACCTGCTCTTCAAAGCCGGGGATAAAGGTGTGCGAACCGATCTCGAGCGGGAACTTCTCGCCCTTGCCGCCGTCGAACGCAACATCGTCAACAAAACCCTCAAAGTCGATAACAGCGGTATCGCCGTCCTGAACCGCTCTGCCCTCAACGGTAACGATACGCGCAACTCTTTCGCGCATTTTGTCGATCTCCTCGTTTACCGCCTCATCGGTAACAGTCTTGACGGTTTTCTTTACGCTTATACCCTTATAATCGGAAACCTCTACCTCGGGCTTTACAATTATGTCGGCTTTCATCGAAACGCCGTTCTCCTTGCTTACCTCGACTACCTCGGTATTCTCAACGTTGACCACCTCGAGACCCGTCTTGTCGATGATCTCCTCGATATTGTCATTGTACAGCGAGTTTACCGCGTCCTCATAGAAAACGTTAGCGCCGTAGTGAGTCTCGATCAGCTTTCTTGTAGCCTTGCCCTTGCGGAAGCCGGGGATAGTAATCTTGGACTTCTGACGGTTATAGACGGTATTGAGAGCCGTCTCGAATTCATCTGCGCCGAATTTTACTTCAATCGCATAAGTATTTGTCGCCGTGTTGTTCTGAGATATAATTTCCATATCAAATTCCTTCCTTGTCCGTAAGGACAATTTAATTTTTTAATTTACTTTTATCGGATCAAATCCGAGGCTGTCCGCGGAGACCAGCTTATAGCTCACTCCACCGCGTTCGCCGTTCAGCGCGCCCTTTATGCTGTACCCGTGCAGATGCGCGTAAAAGCAGCGCTTTACATCGTATTTATGAAGGATCTCCGTTATAAGAACGTTCTCCTCCGTGCCGTATATCGGCGGATAATGGATAAACGCCACGAGCTCCCCTCCGAGCTTTACGCCCGCTTGGAGCGATGCCTCCAGCCGCCCCGCCTCTCGGTTGAGCACCTTCTGGTCGGCAGGCTCGCCGTTTTCGCTTATCCAACCGCGCGTTCCGCAAATCGAGACACCCTCAACCAGAAACGCGTTATTGAACAGAAAGCTGATAGTAGAAAAGCCGTTGTCGGTCACAAAATCAGTGATCTTCTTAGTGGTCGACCACCACAGATCATGATTTCCCTTTGACAATATCTTCCTGCCCTTCAGTTCCTTATCAATGAACTCAAGATCCTTTCGGCTCTCCTCAAGCTTGAGCGCCCACGAGTGATCGCCCACGAGCACTACCGTATCGTCATCGGTTATCTTGCTGTTCCAGTTTTCGAGCAGACGTTCAACGTGGTTTGTCCACCCCGGGAATATGTCCATCGGCTTATTGCCGGCGCCGAACGGAAGATGAAGATCGCCTATCGTATATATCAAGCGTCCGCCTCCTCTCGTCCGTCTACGGGCGAATTATCTGCCGAGAAAATCAAGCACGAACTCGCCCATTTTCTGCTTTTCGACGGTCTGCGTAAAGCGCACCGCCTTATCCTTGGTAGCCGCGAGCGGAGCGGGCATTTTCGTTCCCGTTTCGTTCTCGAGACGGGTTATCAGCTCGAACTCATCCTCAATATCTCCCTTGCCGCCGACCGCCTCATAAACAGCTCTGCCGAACTTGTAGGGATTGGCAGTGGACGCGATTATCGTCTTGGTATCGTCGCCCGTCTTTGCCCTGTAATCCTCGTATACCTTGACCGCGACCGCGCTATGCGTATCAAGCAGATAATGCTCCTCGGTGAAGGTCTTGTGTATCTGAGCCTTAGTCTCCTCATCTGAGCAGCAGCCCGCGTAGAACAGCTCGGAAAGCTGCTTCTTGACGTCGTCGTTCACCTCGTACTTACCCGAAGTCTTCAATGTGCCGAACCACTCGTTGATGAGCTTGTCGTTCTCGCCTGTAAGGTGATACAGCAGTCTCTCCAGATTGGACGAGATAAGGATATCCATAGACGGCGAAATAGTGGTGTAGAACTTTCTGTTTCTGTCGTAAACGCCCGTGTTTATGAAATCGGTAAGCACATTGTTGCTGTTGGATGCGCATATCAGCTTGTTTACGGGAATACCCATAAGCTTAGCGTAATAAGCCGCGAGAATATTGCCGAAATTGCCCGTCGGAACTACGATATTCACCTTGTCGCCGTAATTGATCTCCTTGTCCTTTACAAGCTGAGCGTAGGTGGAAATGTAGTAGATGATCTGCGGCGCAAGTCTGCCCCAGTTGATGGAGTTGGCGCTCGACAACAGTATGTTCTTCTTCGCGAGCTTATCCTCGATATCCTTGTCGGTGAAGATAGCCTTGACGCCGTTCTGGCAGTCGTCGAAGTTGCCTACGACCGCGCATACGCTTACGTTATTGCCCTCCTGCGTGATCATCTGACGCTTCTGCATTGGCGATACGCCGTCCTCGGGATAGAATACCGAGATTGATGTGCCCTCAACGTCCTTGAAGCCCTCAAGCGCCGCCTTGCCCGTGTCGCCGCTCGTCGCGACAAGAATGGCGATCTGCTTTCCGTCAACCTCCTTCTTGGCCGAGGTCGTCAGCAGATACGGCAAAATCTGAAGCGCCATATCTTTAAACGCGCAGGTCGGACCGTGCCAAAGCTCAAGAACGTATCTTCCGCCCTTTAACTTAGCGATCTCCGCGATATTGTCGGTATCGAAATTTTCAGTGTTGTACGCGCTTTCGACGCAGTGCTTCAGCTCCTCCTCGGTGAAATCCGTCAGGAACTTAGAAAACACCGCAAACGCGCGCTCCACGTAGCTCTTACCGCAAAGGCCGAGAATTTCCTCCTCGGACAGCGCGGGGATGCTCTCGGGAACGTACAGTCCGCCCTCGTCGGACAGTCCCTTTACGATAGCGTGAGCGCTTGTCACTTTAAGGGAAGAATTTCTTGTGCTTGCGTAATTCATAAACCGTCATCCTTTCAGTTTATTGTGTATATACCGTCGGTCGAAAACGCGTCCTCATAAATATCTATCCGCGTTATCCTCGGGAATTCCCCGCGCGTGACCGTTACCTCGGCGATGTCGTAGCGCGGCTGTAACTCCGTCGGATTTTCCGTAAGATATGCGTCCGCCGTCAGCACTATTTTCTTTTGTTTCGTGAAGTTAACCGCCTCGAGTCCCGAAACCATGCTCCCGAGCTTCCGCGTTTTCACTTCGGTAAACACTATATATCGATCGAACCGTGAGATTATATCGATCTCTCCGATCCTCTTGTGATAATTTCTGACGATTATCGTATGTCCGCGCTTTTCAAGCTCCGCGCAGACCGCGTCCTCGCCCAGCTTGCCCTTAGTCTGCCTGTCCATTTTCGATTATGTACTTTTTCAGGAACGTTTTCCTGTGTATCGGGCATAATCCGAGCTTTTCAATGGCTTCGTAATGCGCCTTTGTGCCGTACCCCTTGTGCTTCTCGAAGCCGTATCCCGGGTACTTCTCCGCCATTTCGCACATATATCGGTCACGCTCGACCTTTGCGAGAATACTCGCCGCCGCTATTGCCTCGGACTTTGCGTCGCCTCCGATAACGTTTTTCAGCGCTGCGTCGGGTATGATATCGGGGAGCACGTCGCCGTCCACAAGAACAATTCCGGTAAACGGGTTCTTTATACCATCAAAAGCACGTTTCATAGCCATCAGATCAGCCGACAGAATATCGGTTTGATCAATCTCCTTGGAATCCACAAATGAAACACAGAACGCCAATGCCTTATCCCAAATCTCCTCATAAAGCGTCTCGCGCTTTTTGGGTGTGAGCTTTTTGCTGTCGTTCAAGCCCTCAATAGGATTATTAGGATCGAGAATTACCGCCGCAGCCGCGACGGGTCCGGCGATAGGCCCTCTTCCCGCCTCGTCAATACCGCAAACCGCACCATAGTGCTCCGAAACGATCCTGTCAAACTCGCGAAGTGTCAGCCCGTCAAGCGAAACATCCTCGATAACAAGCTGCGTTTCGCGGCTCTTCTTGTGCTTGCTCTGATAAGCCATAGTCACACTCCGTTCGTCGGCATTTCAAGCGTGATCCTACCAATCTTTCCGCCGCGGAACTCATCGAGCAGCGTCGCCGCCGCACGCTCCGTATCGGGTTCGCCGCCAGAAATAAGCATTCCGCGCGCCCGTGCAATCTCGTCAAGGATATCGCCCTCGCCCGCTATCTTATACCGCGCCTTTACAAGCTCGGGATAATCGCGCATAAGCACCTCGCCGAGCGCCCTCGCGAGCGCCGCCGTATCCATGACCTCGTCCTTGATAGCCCCTGTGAACGCCAACCTCTGCGCCACGTCCTTGTCTTCGAACTTCGGCCACAGAATGCCCGGCATATCCAGCAGCTCAACGTCCTTGTCAATGGAGACCCACTGCTTTCCGCGCGTAACCCCCGGACGATCTCCGACCTTGGTTTTCTTTGAATTCGCCATACGGTTGATAAACGAGGATTTCCCGACGTTCGGGATACCCACGACCATCAGCCTGAGCGCCTTTCCTATCATGCCGCGCGATTTCCGCCGCTCGATAAGCTCCGAAAGCAGCTTTTTCACGGTTGGGAGAAATTTGTTTATCCCCTTTCCGCTGCGGCAGTCGCAGACGATAACGCATATCCCGCGGTTCTCGTAATATTTGCGCCACGCGTTCGTCGCCTTTTCGTCGGCGACGTCGCATTTGTTCATTATCATAATACGCGGCTTAGTTCCCACCAGCTCGTCCATTATCGGATTTCTGCTGCTCTCGGGGATACGCGCGTCCGTGACCTCCACAACGGCGTCGACCATTTTCAAATCGGCTTCGATAAGCCGCCTTGTCTTGGTCATATGCCCCGGGAACCATTGAATATTTCCTACGTCACTCATAGCCACTTGAATTTGTCTGACGGCGCAACGCGTACAAACGCCTTGCCCATAATGAAATTAGTATCTATAAAGCCGACCTGCGGAAGATTTCTGCTGTCATTCGACACGGGACGATTATCGCCCAGAACGAAAACGCAGTTTTCGGGCACGGTGTACTCCTTGTCGCTCTCCATCCACGTATCATTGTGGCGGAAGAAGGTAAGATCCTTTATATAATCCTCCTCCAGCAGTTCACCGTTGCGGTAGACCTCGCCTCTGTCGAAGTTTATCCGTATCGTGTCGCCTTCAACGGCGATAACGCGCTTTATTATCGGCTCGCCCCATATACCCGTATCGTCGTTCATCAGCTTGTTTGCCTGAATTATCACTATATCTCCGAACCCGGGAGTGTAGCAAAAATTAGTCGCGACGACCTGATCGCCGTCCTCCAACGTATCTAACATAGACGGACCCGAAACGGTGATCGAACGGAAGAAAAACAAATTCAGCACAAGCATAGCCGACACCGCGAAAACAATGCTGCCTACCCAGTCCAGCGCGTCGGAAAAGGGCTTTTTGGGCTCTTCTTCTCTTTCGTCAGGCTTGGCGGAGCCGTCCTCGATGGTCTGCTCGGTCTGTTTCAATTCCTCGTCGATCTCGTTCATGGCACATCTCTTTTCTCAAAATTATCCCCAAAGCATTCCCGTAAGGCGGAACACAAACGGCTCAACAACGCAATTTCCGCAGTCAAGCGCTGTCCGCAAACGGGAATTCCGGGGATTTTCGGGGATTAAACTCTGGACTTAACCTTTGCAGCTTTGCCAACTCTGTCGCGCAGGTAGTACAGCTTAGCTCTGCGAACCTTACCGTTTCTTACGACCTCTACTTTGTCGACGGACGGCGAATGAATGGGGAATACTCTCTCCACGCCGCAGCCGTGAGCCACACGTCTTACGGTGAACGTCTCGTTGATACCGCCATGCTTCTTCGCGATAACGGTGCCCTCGAACATCTGGATACGACTCTTGTCGCCCTCCTTGATGCGTACGTACACCTTTACAAAGTCACCGATCTCGATCTGAGGAGCGGTCTCCTTCATGCTGCTCTGTTCAATCAATTTTAATGCGTCCATTTTTTCCTCCTGTTGATTTTCGGATATTCTTGAACCCGACTTCTTCGGATTTAAAGCGCAGGTCTATTCCCACGCGTTCAGAGGACTACCCGTTTTTAATGTTTGCGAGTGCCGATGTTATTGAAACCACCGCACCCGCGCGCATTAACACACGCCCTACCGCTTATCCAAACCCACATATTGCGGTTTAAATTTGAACATAGCAATACCGGCGGATACTAAATGCCTTATTATTATAACACTATTGATAAAAAAAATCAAGTGCTTTTTATCAAATTTTCACAATTTTTTTGAATAGCTTTCCTCGTTCGGATTTAAAATGAAAGATAATTAAAGTAGTGATCGTCAAATTTATCCGTAAGCTCCCCCGTGATATCCCGCGCATTACGGGCGATATCGGCGGCTTTTTCCCGCGTTTCACCGCTTTCCAGAAACATTATTATACCCTGCTCCGCCGAATTGCGGCAGAAGCCTGCGCCGCGGAACAGCTCGGGCAGCGCTCCGAGCCCGAGCATTGCGCACAGTCCCGTTTCGGTCGCGAACGGCTCTCCCGACAGGAACGTCCTCTCCGCCCCGGGGAACACCTCAAACGCCGCTCTGCACCGCGCCTTGTCGGACTGTATCGCACGCACGTCGCTCTGCGAGACGAAAAAGTCCTCTCCTATGTATAATAGGTCGCGGTCGGTCATTATCCCGTCGCTGTCGATTATCCCCTCTTCGCGCATCATATTCACCGCCATTGCAGCGCCGCACGGGGAAACTCCAATGCTTTCCCTGTCGCCGATTACCTCGTAAACCAAAGCGTCCTTTTCGCGGCGTACCGCGTCAATAGCGCCGTTCTCAGCGGGCATTCCGCTCTCTATACCCGAGCCGTCGAACGCCCCCGTCAGCGGAAACGCCGCACAAACAATGCCGTCGGCGCTCTTATACGCTATACAAAGCGAATGCCCGATATCCGCCATAACGCTCTCGCCGTCTGGCAGCGTGAGCAGCGACGCGGTGAACCGTCCGCTTATTCCCGCGGAAATATAAGGCACGAAAAAAATCTCCGTCTCGGGCGACAGGTACAGGCTGTCCGCGGACAGTTCCCCGTCGAGAACGCTCTCGATATGCACGGGCGCGGCAATACCGACGCTTTTTATCACCGAAGCGCCGATATTGTATTCTCGCATTGACGTTATCAGCAGCCGCGCAAGCTCCTTGGTGGCGTTAAGCGCCGTCACCGGCGTGCCGACCAACGATGTCCGCGCGTATCGGCGCTTCAGACCGAAGTCGTAGTACACGATGCTTATCGAATTCGCAGTGATATCGCACGCCGCGGCAATCTCCATGCTGCGCTCCGACCTGTACTTTTCATTTGTTATGTGAATTTGTGAGATCAAAATGTTTCTCCGATCACGTTTTTTCTTTAACGTACCGCATTAAATCGTCATAAATTGCGCGGTAACCGGCCTCGTTGATATGCAGACCCTCAATGGTGTATTCCGCTTTCAGTCTGCCCCGATCATCCTTGAGATTGCGGTTTATGTCGATATAACGCTGACCATGACTCTCGGCGAGCTTTTTCACCTCGGCGTTAGCGGCAGCTATCTTTTCGTTATTGCGTGTCCTGAGGCATTCCTTCATTTCCTCCGCGGCAGCCTCGTAATTCACGGGATAGTACGCCATAAAGTATATCTCGGCCTCGGGCAGCGCGTTCTCTACCGCAGTGACGATCTTATCATAGTTATCCATAAGCTCCGATATCGGAATACGGCTGTCGCTGAGATCGTTCGTGCCTATGTTGATAAACACACGCGAGGGCTTAAGATCGGTAATGCACACGTCGACGACCTGAAGCAGCTCCCGCGAAACAAAGCCGCCTATGCCCCTGTTATATATAACGGTATCGTCTGCGTGCTCGTCAAGTAGCTTGTTTATCGGGAACATCTCCATAAGCGACGAGCCCGCGAATACGGTCTCGCCGTGCTTTACGGTCTTATTCTCCTCGCGGTAGCGCTCGATCTTCATTTCCTTGTCGTCCATAATAATGCCTCCTTTATTTTTTAATTATTATAGCACACTATGTCATTTTTTTCAAGTTAATTTGTAAAAATGTATTGCAATAAGCCGCGGATTGTGATATAATTATTAGGTATACTGTTATTGAGAGAGGGTTTTGGGTATGGAGCTTAATATCGTTCTCGGCGAACCGCAGATACCGCAGAACACGGGAAATATCGCGCGAACGTGTGCGGTCACGGGAGCGCGGCTGCACATCATAAAACCTATGGGCTTCGAGCCGACCGACAAGCAGCTCAAACGCGCGGGGCTTGACTACTGGCATTATCTTGATATAAGCTACTACGACGGCTTTGAGGACTTTTTCGCGAAGGTCGGGGGGCAGTGCTTTTTCTTCACGACTAAGGCGCAGAACCGCTATACCGACGTGAAATATCCCGATAAATGCTACATTGTTTTCGGGCGCGAGGACGCGGGACTTCCCGAGGAGTTGCTTTTCAGTCACAAGGCCGACTGCGTTCGCATACCGATGATGCCCACACTGCGAAGTCTCAATCTGTCGAACAGCGTGGCGATAGCGTCTTACGAGGTCTTGCGGCAGTGGGATTTCCCCGAATTGCAGAACTTCGGCAGTCTGACAAAATTCGACTGGTCACAGGCGGAATAAATTTTAGGAGAAAACATTTGAAAATTCAGATAAGCGATAATTTAATAAAGCACTATCTGCGCGACGTTTATTTCATAAACGGGCACAGCTATGCGGGAAAGTCGACTATGGTGAAAATGCTTTCCGAACGGTACGATATGATATTCTGCGGCGAGAACTATCACGACGCGTTCCCCCGTGAAAAGCTGTCGCGCTGGAAACAGCCTGCCCTATGCTATTTTGACACTATGTCGGGCTGGGAGGAATGGCTGAATATGACCCCCGAGCAGCATTGGGAATGGACGGAGAATGTTTCCCGGGAGTGTATTGAACTCGAAATTCTCGAGTTGATACGGCTTTCGGCAAGCGGGAAGAAGATAATCGCCGACACGAATATCCCTCCCGATGTGCTTCGCGAGATATCCGCTTACGATCATGTAGCGATAATGCTATGCGACCCGCCCGACATTTGCGCGACGCGTTTTTTTGACCGAGACGATCCCGACAAGAAATTCATGCTCGAGCAGATCAAAAAGTGCAAGAACCCCGAGGCTACCCTAAAGAATTTCAATTCGTGGGCGCTGTATCACGCTCCGACCGAGATTGATTGGAGCAATACGGGATTTTTCAGCATTACGCGCTCGGATTTTGAGACCGACACGCGCGAAGTGATGTTGTATAATAAAACTTGACACCAAATTCTCAAAGAAGTATAATGCAAG
>CAJUMS010000078.1 GCA_910587465.1 uncultured Oscillospiraceae bacterium | reverse complement strand
CTTGCATTATACTTCTTTGAGAATTTGGTGTCAAGTTTTATTATACAACATCACTCGTCGGATTTTATTATCTCCATAAATCTCTCGAGCTGCTCATCATTCAAGATTTGCTTGGCAGGATAATTGTTTTTCGGAATGGTAGTTCCGTTAGTCGGATTATTTACGATTAGTCGCTGTTTTAATGCCGTGTCAAGCGATTCGTGGAGCAGCATATGAATTTTCCTAACCATACTGTCGGCGAGTTCCGTTCCTCGAACCCTATCGGGATTTACTCTGCCTTGCTTTTTGACAGTGTTGTAGAATTTTTGAATTTCGTTCGTTGTAAGCGTTGACAACGGACGGTTTCCAAGATAAGGTTTTATCTGATGTTCGATCAGCGACTTATACGCTGACAGCGTTCCCTCTCTTATTGTGAAGATCATAAATTCGATGATCCACTTGTCAAGCCACTCTCCGAGTGTCATGTTGCAATCTTCACTCAAATCAGCGTCGCGGTACATTTCGATCTTGTCATGTAGCTTTTGGGTAAGTTCCGATTGAGTTTTGGCGAGGACATATCTGTATATTGGCTCGCCGTTGTTCTTGTGACCGACTACGATTCTGCCCTCCCACCGTCCGTCATCACGCTTGCGAACCATTCCGTCGCCTGATGGCCTGCGTTTTGCCATAGACAGCACCTCCTTTGTAACCACACATCATACCACATTTCTCCGAACAAATCCAGTACTCAAAACGTAAAATTTTGCCCGTCGTTTTTGACGTCTTTGACAGAATGATCTGTCTTGATTCCGAGAGCTCGCTTCTTCTGTTCGATTTTGGATTTCAGCTTGGAGTCAATCTGATTGTTTAATTTTGACTGCTTTTTCTGATATGAATCGTTTATCATGCTGCCGAGCAGCTTTACCCATAAGGTGACCATATTGGTTGCCCTTGAATTATAAGGCTCGATATTTGAATTACTATCCAACTCTAAAACTGATTTTATTATAGCATTCTTTATGCTGCGGAATTCCTTGTTGTTTTCCAACGGAATATCCGGATCGGGTTTGTCGTGGTAGATAGACAGCTTCTGCCGATTGATGTTATTCCACTCTGCATAAAAATCCGCTATCCGATTATCTTTCGCAAGCTCCCTCACGATTGCGTCTACAGTATTTTTAATATCCTTTTGTAGATATCCATACAGTTTTTTGCCCTTGTGCTTTTTGAGTTGCTTGGAGAGCTGCAAGATAAGGAAAAACATATTTTCACTGCACGGGGCAGATTCGGATGAGCGTCGGAGCAGTTCTTCGATTTTTTGATTTGCTGCCGCCTTTACCTCATTTCTCATTTGAGTTTGTAGGGTGAAAAGATGGTACATTTCATTTCGGAAAATATCATTCGCGAATATGCTGTGCAAGCTGTCGATTCCCTTTTTCGTCAGGTATCCATGCTTTATATTTTCCGAATATACCACAAGATGAATGTGCGGGTGGTGCGTAGTGTTGTGAAATGCAGCATACCACTTCATTTCCGATATCGGAATCTTATGAGCCTCCGCTATCTGCATAGCGTTTCTGCGGATGAGTTCTCTCCATGCTGCCGCTTTGTTATAGCCAAGCCGTTCCGCGTCCTCGCGCGTTAAGCTAACAACGTGAGTCCAAATCACACCGTCATGATTTGCAACATCATCGCATACCTTGTCCAAATCAATTTTGTCATCGCTCTGTGAAAATAATCCGTGCTTGCCAAGTTTCTCAACTCCCGGTCGCTCTGCCATATACGAAACTAACTTCTTCACGTCCGGAATTTGGTCGGCGTTTCGTTCTATGAAAGCGTTGATACATTCCGTTGCCGCGCCCTTTGAATGCTCGGTTATATATTTTTGAAATTCGGGATATTCCCAAGCGGGCGGATATGCTCTGAGTAAATCGCAGATTAAACTATGCTGCTTTTGTGTCGCGGGGGAATTATCGTAACCATTTGACAGCTTTTCAACTCCCTCGCGTGTTCCCATATATTTTATAAGATTCCCTGCGCTCTTGGATTTTGAATTCTTGATATATCTGCTTGTGCAAATAAGTTTTGGCATTATTCGTCCTCCGAATGTTGAAATTCCATTGCTTCTTCAAATGTGATGATACCATTGTTCTCCGCGATTTCTCTTGAACACATTTCGCGTAGCTCTCTCACTGTTTCATCGTTTACGCCATTGTAACAAGCAACTATGTTATTTACAATCGCCTGTTCTACTGACAATTTGTAGATCATTGATGAAATATTTTTCTCTACACTTTCTATTTCATTTTTTATCGTTTGTGCAAGCAGCGGAGCGAAAAAGTCTATGCTTTTCTTTTGCCGCAAGTATGCAATATAAAATTCCGTGGCTTGTCGGACAAAATCTGCCATTGATGTAGCGTTCGCCTCGCTCATCATATTTTGTATTTCTGCTTTGAGTTCCGAATCAAATCTGATTGCTGTTTTCTCCATTTTGCTCCATTCCCATGAGACCGCCTTTTTTCAGGGACTCTTTTTTCAATAATATCCC
Source organism: uncultured Oscillospiraceae bacterium (assembly GCA_910587465.1). Lineage (GTDB taxonomy): Bacteria > Bacillota > Clostridia > Oscillospirales > Ruminococcaceae > CAG-115. Next base: position 10,073 of record CAJUMS010000078.1, on the reverse strand, counting down.
TAAACGGTCGGCTCTGCCGTCCGATGTGATCCGTGAGGGGGCGGCTTGCCAACCCCTCGCTTTGCCCTGCTTACAAATAATATTTGCCATTTTTACCCCTACAACCCGTCAAACGGCTTGCTTATCGGGCTTTACGGAGAGAGCTTCTATCTTCTTTCGCCGTTTTTCCTCGGCAATAGCTTGGTCTATATTTTCGAGTTGTCGCTTGTAAAAATACTGTTTTGCTTGCTCAATCGGGAGTATTGTGTAGAGTAGATTTCCGTTGAGTTTTTTGTTGTCTTTGGTGAAAACGCTGGCCGGTTCTGTGGATATAAGCTCTTTATTAACGAGTAATTGAACATATTTGCTGACCGTGTTTCGGGACATTTTAAGTGCCTTGCCAATATTCCTATAGCTTGGGTAGCATTGAAACAATCTCCTATTTTCGCGGTAGAGCAGATATGAATACACGGCTATCTCCCCGTAGGAAAGTCCGAGATAAAATATCTCATTTGGCAGAGGAAAGTAGTCCTTGATTGGGTCGCGTTTTGAATATTTCCTGTTCAAATATTATCCTCGCTTTCCTGTCTTTTCGTCAATCCAACGCTGCAATTTCTCTTTGGGAACGACTAACCGAGAGCCAATTCTAATTGCCGGAAAATCCTTTTCGTGCATCAGTTCGTAGCTGCTCGACACGGAAACACCGAGTAGTTTGGCGAGTGTTTCCGCATTTAAGAACAGCGGCAGTTCCTCATAACTTGTGTACATCGCTTCTTTCAAATTTTCGACCTCCTGTATAATTTTAAGGACGACCAAGAGCAAAACAGCTTTTTCATTTGCTTTTGATCGTCCATATTATTTTAGCACACCTCTTGAAATTTTTCAATAGTTATGCTATAATTAAATACAGTTCTCTACTTTTTGTTTCTCATTATCTATTTTTGAAAGTATTTTTTTGGAGGTTCTCCGTGTTTAATTTCAAGGCTTACTTTTGGGGTAATGACGTTTATATAAACGAAAAATTCAGATACAGTTCCAATGAAATTCTGATCGCTTATCTGAATGACAAGTGCGTAAAATATATTTTGGACTCGGATTTTATAGGTAAGATAAAGCAATTTAAGCAGCGTTTAACGATCTCTCCGTACATGGATCATTATGTTTTTTCGAGATATAACGACAATGTTTACTCCGCTATGAGTGTGCTTGAAGATATCAATCGCATTATTTTTTCATTGCCTCCGTTTGATAAAATCTTGAATTATTCCGTGATAAAGCTGGACGATATTCTGAACGGCTATGACCGTTTTTTCAAGGATGGGCTGAACTCTATGGACTATTCGCTTGGCTATATTTGATTTTGTCAATATAACTTTACACAATTTTCTCAAAAAAAACGAGTTTTTTTTGAGAAAATTGTGTAAAGTTATATTGACAAAATCATACCGCTGACGACCTACGCGAATTGAACAGCAGTATTGATTCCTTTTTCGATATTTACATTGATTTTCTGAACGCGTATTTGCAGATTCACCAGACCTATAAGCCGTTTATTCGTGATTGGCTAAATTGCAGCGAAGCCTTTCCTACTTCCGACGAAACCGCGCGTTATTTTACGGAATTCAACCGCTCCAAAGGATTAAACTTTGAACGAATAAAATGCAGAATGCAGTCGTTCGGGTACAAATCCATACTTGATTCGGATGGTAATTCTATCCTCTGCGAGGAGATAAAGTTTACCGATTTAGGCTCGTTTCTGTACTATGATTTCTTTCACGGCATAGCTCAGAACTATCTGCCAAATCGTTGCAAAAACTGCGGGAAATACTTCTTGATTCGCGGAGGTTGGTATTATACATACTGCGATAACCCGCTTGCAGATGAGCCTGACAAGACCTGCCGGAATGTCGGTTCAAAACGGAGCTACGAGAAAAAGTGCAAGAACGATCCGATCTGGCAGACTTATAATCGCGCGTACAAGGCGCATTATGCGCGTTATCTGAAGAAGAAAATGACTGTTTCCGAGTTTGAGGAGTGGTCACGATTCGCTTCAGAAATTCGGGATAGGGCGCTGGCGGGAAAGATTGCGTTCGAGCAGTATTATGCTGATATCCGCAAGTAAAAGACGAGATGGTAAAACGCCACCTCGTCTTTTCTTTGTTTAATGCGGCGCAATTTTTGAACAATAAACAGCCGATTTCTTTAACTAAGAAAAAGCGACTTTGCAACTGAAAGTTTTTTCAGCGGTCTGATGGCTTACCAGCGTTCAAATGTTGTGCTTCTAATGAATGTGCCTTGCGGATTTTCTTGATTTCTGTTCTGAAATCGCAAAGTTGTAAAAAACATCAGATAAAATGAAAAAACAGGTTGAATTTTGCAAAAAAGTGTGCTATAATATTATGGGATATTGTATTTTTTGGAGGGACAGATTATGTCATATCAGAGTGAAGCCCAGCTTGAGCAACAGCTTATCGAGCAGTTGGTTAATCAAGATTACAAGTTGACTGCAATTGAAAACTATGATTCTTTAATGAGTAACTTTAAAATACAATTTGAGACTTTTAACAGTGGCAGGATAAACAATCAGCCATTCAGCGATAAAGAATGGGATCGAATTTTCAATCATATTTCGGGCATGGGAATTTTTGAAAGCGCTAAGATATTGAGAGATAAGTTTGTGTTGGAGCGTGACAACGGAACAAAAATATACCTCTCTTTGCTTGATGAGGATTTCACTAAAAACATATATCAGGTTACAAATCAAACCACTGTTGTTGGGAAATACAAGAACAGGTATGATGTTACCTTGTTGGTAAACGGTCTGCCCCTTGTCCAAATTGAATTGAAAAGGCGCGGCGTTGATATCAAAGAAGCGGTCAATCAGATCATGCGTTATCGTCGTCATTCATATCAGGGTTTATATCACTTTATTCAATTTTTTGTTGTATCAAACGGTGTTGACACAAAGTATTTTGCTAACAGCGATAAGGACATCTTATATTCTCACACCTTCTTTTGGACGGACGAAAATAACATTCGCATTACTAATTTGAAGGATTTTTCAGTTGCATTTTTATCTCGTGATGTGGTTGTGAAAATGCTTTCTAAGTTCACCATTCTTAACGATACGGACAAGCTGTTGATGATAATGCGACCGTATCAGGTTTATGCGACAGAAGCATTGATTCGTCAAGCCACTCTTACCAACCGCAACGCTTACATATGGCATACAACCGGAGCGGGCAAAACTCTAACATCGTTTAAAACTGCGCAAATACTTGCAACTATGCCGAATATAAAAAAGGTTATTTTCCTTGTTGACAGAAAAGACCTTGACACGCAGACTACCGAGGAATTTAACAAGTTTGAAGCCGGAGCGGTTGACGCTACCGACAAAACAACGGTTCTTGTTAGACAAATGAAAGATAAAAACAGGCAGCTCATCATAACCACTATTCAGAAAATGGCTAACGCTGTGACCAACTCGCGTTATACACAGGCTATGGAAATATATAAAAATGAAAGAGTCGTATTTATTATTGACGAATGCCATCGTTCACAGTTCGGTGAGATGCACAAAGACATCGTTCGTCATTTTCAGAACGCGCAATTCTTTGGATTTACCGGAACCCCGCGTTTTGAGGTCAACGGCAAGGTTGACGGTAAGGTCATTCAAACAACTGAAAAACTGTTCGGAGAGTGTTTGCACAGCTATTTGATCAAGGACGCTATTTTTGACAATAATGTTCTCGGATTTCATATTGAATATAATACAACCATAAAAGGGAATTATGACGAGAACGATCAGACTATGGCGGAAGCTATTGACGTTGGTGAATTATATGTTTCTGACGAGCGAATGTCGCTTGTGGCAAATCATATTGTTCAAAATCACAAAGCCAAAACACGCAATAAGCAGTATACCGCTCTTTTCGCAGTTTCATCCATACCGATGCTGGTGAAATATTATGATATATTCAAGCAGATCAATCACGACCTAAACATCGGCGCTATCTTCTCCTATGGAGCAAATGAGGATTACGAGGGACGTGATGAGCATTCCAGAGATGTACTTGAGCGTATTATTGACGATTACAATCACATGTACAACACCAACTTCAGTACTGATACATTTTCAGCTTATCACAAAGACATTTCCGATAGGGTCAAAGGTAAAAAAACAAAGCCTCTTGATATTTTGATCGTGGTAAATATGTTTCTTACCGGATTTGACAGCAAACCGCTGTCCGTCCTTTATGTTGACAAGGATATGATGTATCATGATCTACTACAGGCGTACAGCCGCACAAACAGGGTTGAAAAAGAAACCAAGCCGTTCGGAATAATAGTTTGTTACCGTAACTTGAAACAAAAAACAGACGAAGCGCTGGCGCTATTTTCTCAAGGACATGCCAATGAAATTGTTACAAAAGCGTTTGAATTTTATGTCCAAAAATTCAATGAGCTTACCGCTAAAATAAGAGAGATTGCGCTTACTCCGGAGGAAATCGATTTGCTTCAGTCGGAGGACGATCAAAAGCAATTTGTTATACTCTTTCGTGAGCTGTCGCGCTATATGCTCTCTTTGAAGACCTTCGTTGAGTTCAGTATTGATAGAAGCGACCTTGATATGACGGATCAGGAATTTCAGGATTATAAGAGCAAGTATCTGATGCTTTACAGAAAAGCGAGTGATGGCAAAGAAGTTGTTTCGGTGCTTAACGACGTTGATTTTTGCATCGAGCTTATTGAAAGTGATCGGATAAATGTTGCCTATATTATGAACTTGATTCGCAACATTAACTTTGAAAGTAAACAAACAAGGGACAAGGACATCGAACATATCAAAGAAGAACTTGACCGTTCCGATAATACGCGGTTGCACAAGAAGGTCGATATTCTGCGGGCGTTTCTCGATGAGGTGGTATCGGGCTTTGACGGTGGAGAGGATATTGACTCCGAATATAATGCTTATGAAAACAAGCGAAAAAACGAGGAAATACAAGCGTTTGCCGCACAAGAAAGCATAGACTCTGAGATTTTACAACGTGAAATTGCGGAATATGAATTTACCAATGTTATCAATCCGGGCGATATCCGCGATCAGATACAAACTCCGATGCCTCTTTTAAAAAAGCGGTCATTGGTAAACAGAATTGTCGATTTCGTGAGATCGCATGTTGACAGATACAGTAACTAAAATGCCGTTATAGATTAACGGTATTTTAAAAAATCGTCAGTACACCTCAATTATACAGATTAGGGTTTTTTAAAGTCAGGAGCATTACATCAATGCCGACAATGAGGCATGGAACTCTAAATACGGGATGATATCCCTTACAGAAAGGAACAAATACATATGTCTAAATTGAACATCGACCAGAAGATTATAAAGGATCTTTTCAGTGATAAGAAAGCGGATTTCCTTATTCCCGACTACCAGCGTCCATATGCATGGGAGGAAACTGAATGTAAAACACTGTGGGAGGATATTTTTTCATTTGCATTTCCCAATAATAACAGCGAAGAATTTAACAGCGAAAACGATGAGTACTTTCTTGGACCTATTGTAACATTTAAAAACACAGCCGGGAAAACGGAAGTCATTGATGGGCAGCAGCGATTGACAACGCTTATGCTCCTGCTCCGTGCTTTTTATGAGAGATATGGCAATATGAGAAGCCCTCAAGAGATCAAAACTGCTGAATTAATTGCGCAGTGTATATGGAAAACCGACGAATATGACGAACCGGATAAAACCAAGCTGAAAATTGATTCGGAGGTGGCGACTGATGACGAAAAGGATGAGTTTTTAACCATTCTCAAGACAGGTAATGCTCCGAATGCCATGAAAAGCAAGTATGCGGAGAATTTCAGATATTTTCAAAATAAAATCAACGACTTTTTAAACGACTATCCGGGATACTTCTCGCTTTTGCCTAGACGAATTCTAAACAACTGTGTGCTTCTGCCGATTGAGGCAGAGTCGCAGGATACTGCCTTGCGCATTTTTTCAACTCTTAATGACAGAGGAAAACCTTTGTCCGATGCGGATATATTTAAAGCGCAATTTTACAAATATTTTACCGGTATAGGACAAAAGGACACCTTTATCCGAAGATGGAAAGAACTTGAAGTTTTATGCAATGAAATATTTCATCCTGTTTCTGGTACGCCTATGGATGAGGCTTTCACAAGATATATGTATTACGAACGTGCCAGACTTGGTATGAAATCTTCTACCACAGAAGCACTGCGAAAATTTTACGAAAGAGATGATTATTCCGTTTTAAAAAGGGTAGAAACCTTTGATAACATTGTTGACCTGACAAAATTTTGGGAAGCTGTATCAAAACAGGATGATGACAGATTTTCCGAAAAGATTCTTCGTCAATTGTTTGTTTTGAATTACGCTCCCAACGGTATGTGGACATATATTGTTTCTGTTTACTATATGGCTAACAGAGATGAAAACGGACTGCTTGACGATGAAAAATTCTGTGTTTTCTTAAATAGAATTATCGGGTTTATTTGGGCATATGCCGTAGTTAATCCGGGAGTCAATGCGCTTCGCACACCGATATTTGCTGAAATGATCAAGATTGTAAATGGGGAAGATGTTGATTTCCGCGAATTTCGTTTAGAAGCAGATAATACCAGAAACAAATTTGATAATTACAGTTTTAGTAACAATCGTGCAATTACCAAGTCAATGCTTGTTTGGTGGGCATTTCGCAATGATAATCAACAATTACTCGATCTTCAATCCGCTTACGAAATTGAACATATTTATGCTCGGAAAAGAGCGGAAAACGAGGGATTGACCGAAATGAAAAGGCTTGAAAGCCTTGGAAACAAGGTCATTCTTGAAAAGCGAATAAATATTCGCGCTTCCGACTACAGATTTGATGATAAGAAAAAGTACTATATAGGATTTACCAACAGCAAAGGGCAACAAAAAGAAGGCAGCAAGATTTACGAGCTGATAGAATTGGCAAACAGGCAAAACTATGATTTTGTTGAGGATGAGATTATTACCCGATACGATAATATTATGGGTTCTTTTGTTGATTATCTGGAAGAAAACGGCTTAATTAGACGGGAGAATTAAAAAATGGACAATATACAACAGCACCAGAAAGAACTTTGCCAGAAACTCTGGGCAATGGCTAACGCGCTTCGCGGCAATATGGAGGCATACGAATTCAAGAATTACATACTTGGTATGATTTTCTATTATTATCTTTCCGACAGAACGGAAAGATATATGGAAAAGCTGCTTAAAGACGATAATCTAACTTATGAAAAGGCTTGGGAGGATGAAGAATACAAGGAAGCGGTTGTGGAGGAATCCTTACGCGATCTTGGCTTTGTGATCGAGCCGCAATACCTTTTCCGCAATATGGTCAAGATGGTTGAAAATCACTCTTTTGATATCGAATTTCTGCATAAGGGTATCAACTCCCTGATGGAATCCACGATAGGCAATGACAGCCAACCAGATTTTGAAGGGTTGTTTTCCGACATGCAGCTTGACTCATCCAGGCTTGGTCATACCGTAAAAGACAGAAGTGCTGTTATGGCAAAGATCATTGCCGCACTTGATGAGATAAATTTTGGCGTTGAAGACACCAAAATTGATGTTTTGGGGAACGCATATGAATATCTGATCGGACAATTTGCCGCAACAGCAGGAAAGAAAGCCGGAGAATTCTACACTCCGTCAGGACCGGCGGAGCTGCTTTGCCGTATTGCCTGTTTAGGGCTTACTGATGTGAAATCTGCCGCCGACCCCACCTGCGGTTCTGGGTCGCTGCTTTTACGTTTAAAAAATTATGCCAATGTTCGGCTTTACTATGGGCAGGAACTTACGTCCACCACATACAATCTTGCAAGAATGAATATGATTTTGCGCGGAATACCATATCGTAACTTTGAAATTTACAATGGTGATACGCTGGAATATGATAATTTCGGGGAAGAACGTTTCAGAGTACAGGTCGCCAATCCTCCGTATTCCGCGAAATGGTCTGCCGATAACAAATTCCTCGAGGATAGCCGATTTAATCAGTATGGCAAGCTTGCCCCGAAGTCGAAAGCCGATTTCGCATTCGTTCAGCACATGGTTTATCATATGGATGAGGACGGCAGAGCTGTTGTTCTGCTGCCGCACGGCGTACTTTTCAGAGGGGGATCGGAGGAAACGATACGCAGATTTCTGATAGAAAATCTCAACGTGCTTGACGCGGTGATCGGTTTGCCCGCCAATCTGTTCTTCGGTACGGGTATTCCCGTCTGTGTGCTTGTTCTGAGGAAAAACCGCGGAAGTAACACTGACAACATTCTTTTTATTGACGCGTCTAAGGAGTTTGAGGCGGGAAAGAATCAAAATATTTTGCGGGAATGCGATATTGATAAGATTGTCAGCACTTATGAGCAGCGCGTTGATGTTGATAAATTTGCTCATGTTGCAACAATGAAGGAAATTGAGGAAAACGGCTTTAATCTCAATATCCCGCGTTATGTTGATACTTTTGAACCTGAGCCGGAAATTGATCTTGAGGAAGTCGCTGCGGATATCCGCAGATTGAATAAAGAAATCAAGGAAATAGACAAGCAATTAAAACCGTATTTCGACGAGCTGGGCTTATCGTTTCCGTTTGACGGGGAGGTTTGATTTTTATGAAAAATGTATCCTCAATTAACAGTCTTGAAAAGAATGTGCCGAGGCTGAGGTTTCCCGGGTTTGAGGGGGAGTGGAATGAATGTCAGTTTATCAACTTGTTTTCTACTTTGCCAAACAACACATTATCTAGAGCGGAATTGTCCGAAAAAGGAGAAATAAAAAACATTCATTATGGTGATGTGCTTATTAAGTTTGGTGATACACTTGACATAAAGAACGATACTATTCCATATGTAAAAAATGAAAAAACCATTCAAAAAAATAAAGTGTATCTTACTGACGGTGATATAATAGTCGCAGATACTGCCGAAGATGAAACTGTGGGAAAGGCAACTGAACTGTTTAATGTACAAGGAATTAAAGTGGTTGCAGGGTTACATACAATCCCATGTAGACCTCAGAAGCCTTTTGCCTCAAAATATTTGGGATATTATATGAATTCATTACACTATCACAAACAACTTGTAACACTCATGCAAGGAATTAAAGTATTATCAATAAGCAAATCTAATATTGCCAATACAATAATTCGTTATCCTTCTATCAATGAACAGGCAAAGATATCATCGTTTATATCTTTATTGGACAAACGAATATCCAAACAACGCGAATTAGTTGAGAGCCTAAAGTCATATAAAAGAGGTGTGTTAGCGGCTATTTTTGATACGAAAATCCGCTTTTTGAATAAGGACGGGAATTCCTTTCCAAGATGGGAAAAGTGTACCATTGGCACGATTTTTTCCGAACGCCTTGAACGAGCAACCGGAGATGAAGATTTACTTGCGGTCACAATCAATTCGGGTATCATCAAGCGTGACGAGATAGAGTTGAAAAACAATTCCAGTGATGATAAAAGCAATTATAAGTGCGTCCATATAAATGACATTGCTTACAATACTATGCGTATGTGGCAAGGAGCAAGTGGCGTTTCAGTTTATGACGGAATAGTTAGCCCTGCCTATACTGTCATTTATGCAAAAGATCTGAATAATACTGACATACGCTTTTGGGGATATTACTTCAAGGCATATAAGCTAATATGTGAGTTCCAAAGATACTCACAAGGCTTGACCTCTGATACATGGAACTTAAAGTATCCACAACTTGCAGATATTGAGATCTTTATACCTTGTGTTCAGGAACAGAAGAAGATTGCAGATTTTCTCGATAATCTGCAAAGAACAATCCTTGAATATGAGAAATGCTTAGACGAATTATCTTTGCAAAGGAGCGAATTGTTGAGATTGCTGTTTATATAAACATCTCGCCAATCAAAGTGTTTTTCAAGCATAATAATTGTTGTAAGGCGTTCTCGCTTGATAATATCCTTGTGTCACATAAATCAAGAAATGACGATATAGATCGGAAGAGCACACGTCTGAACTCCAGTCACTCACTCGAATCTCGT
>CAJUMS010000077.1 GCA_910587465.1 uncultured Oscillospiraceae bacterium | reverse complement strand
CAAAAAACTCGTTTTTTTTGAGAAAATTGTGTAAAGTTATATTGACAAAATCAAATATACCCAATCGCCTTATTAAGGAAATTTAGTATATTCGGATTACTGAATAGCAATCAGGAGGGAAAATGGTACACAACATTTACATAAATTGTCAAGTGTGTGGAAGTGTAACAAGCGTTCGCTTACAAGTTGGGCATCTTTGTCGGCATCCAATTGTTATAACGTGTGGTAAATGTCAAACCTCATTATTAGGAACAGCTTCCGTCCTCAACGGGCTTCAGCTCGGCAATATCCGTAATACCTTTTTCTGCTGTAAGCTCCGCAAGATATTCGTCCTCGGCTTTCAGAAACTTCTCATCTGCCCTGACCGCGGGACGAATATTTACAAGGCTTCTGTAAAGCCGGAGCAGATCTTCTTCATCTTCTGGAACGTTCACATTTCCGAGGTCGTTACGCTCGGAAAGCAGATAATTCACAAGAAGTTTGAGCTTTTTATTTATCATGCCGTCACCTCATTATAACCGCGCCGTTTGGACAGCCAACCATACAGTTGCCGCAGCCGATACATTTTTCCATTAAATAATATCCACCGTCTGCGTAATCAATGTCACCGAACGTAAAATTTTCACGTTCAATAGTCCTCTTTGAACCTTAAATTATTTTTGTCAAGTTATAATACAGCGGTGCGACACTGTTTTGATTATTCGTAGGTCTTTATCAAATGCTTGCGCTTATACTGCGGCGTAAAGGGTGCGCCGAAAATCGGCACACCCTTATTTGCCAAAACATGTCAGAACTTACTATTTTGGTTCTGCCAGGTATCCTTTTCCGCAATGGTCTCCATAACGTCCCAATGCTCCGCTATCTTTCCGTCAGCGTCAAAGCGGAAGATGTCGAACGCTACCTGTTCACCCGCGCCCGCAAAATTGTAAACGGTCTGAAGAAATACCTTGTCGCCGTCCTCAAATGCGCGAATGTTGTTTACGGTGGTTTTTACGGGAGCGGAAGCAAGATAGCTTACTGAACCAACAAATGCGTCCCTGCCTGTGCCGTATGCGAGATTGTGCTGAATATAACCCTCGGCGAGCAGCTCAGCCGCCTTGTTGGCGTTGCCCGTAGCGAACGTGTTGATAAGAGCCAATGCATTTTCAATTTTTTCATATTATTTTCCTCCTTAGAAAATGTCGCTTGTTTTTAGGGAATTTCTTGTTTCCCTTGCTGTGATTTTAGTATAACACACTTTTCCCGGTTTGAAAATGACCGAAAATTTGTATCAGTCACAACTTGGCGTTGTGGCAATGGTTTGATACAATACGATCAAGGAGCGTGAGATTATGGAGTTCAAGCACATTGAATATTTTGTAAAAGTCTGCTTATATAAATCAATGTTGCGGGCTGTATGCTTCTTTACCGCACTTCATAAGGCAGCATACTCACCGATGTTCATTGTTCTGTTGTACCCAGACGCGCTTTACGCGTTTCAGAAAAAGCACCCTGACATTACTCTTGAGATATTCGACCGCTCCGACACAGAGGTCATGTACACACTGCGCGCTTCGGAAATAAAAATTTTTTTGCTGAAAAGTACCGCTCAGCGTAAATATCTCCAACACAGTTATACAACGTTCGTTGGAAAGACCCAAATACAAGCAAAAGCAACTTGAGGAATAAAGCCAACAGCTGTGCTTGTGCAATATGCATAAATAAATAATGAAATTTGTATAAAATTTTATCTATTTAGTACCTTGCAAAACAAAATACTTTGTGGTAAAATAATAACAGACACGAAACATCTTGCGACGTGCATTTTTTGAAACAGCTATTATGCGACGCAAAGTAGCTTGCAAGGCAAAAATATTATCGGTCATGCGGGAGTGGCACCGCTTGAGGAGCTGAGGTCAAGTGGCTTTCGGCTTAAAGGAGCGTGAAGGAATGAATTCTCAACTGAAAAGAGGAACGCTGGAGCTGTGCGCGCTCTCCGTGGTGAGCCGAGGAGACTGCTACGGCTACGAGCTTGTCAACCGCATCTCAAAATGTATGGAGATCACGGAGGGCACAATCTATCCGCTTATGAAGCGGCTGAAGGACGGCGGGCTTATCGAGAGCTATATCGTCGAATCGACGGAGGGACCTCCGAGAAAGTACTACAAAATCACCGGTGTCGGGCTTGATGAGCTTACGAGGCTTTCCGACGAATGGTACGAGTTCACAAGCAGTATTAACGAGCTTTTGAAAGGGGATTTCGGCAGTGATGAAAGCGAAAAACAAGAAAGAATTTCTTGAGCAGCTTGGTCGTGAGCTGGACAGGATAGGAATAGAGGACACGGGGGATATCTTCACGGATTTCGAGGAGCACTTCGCCGACAGCGCCATGCAGGGCATCTCCGAGGAAGAGACCGCCGAACGTCTCGGTGACATCAAGGAGATAGCGCGAAGTTACCTCAATCTCGAGAGCTCGCGGCTCAACAGCATTATCGCGCGCGACGTGGAGCACAAAAAGGGCGTGAGCCTGACAAAGCCCGGGCGCAGCGTTCCCGCGGATCTGTCACTGCTCAAGGGCAAGGCGGCAGCGGACTCGGACTGCATAAGATCATATACACCCGAGCATTTGTCCGAGGAGATTTATCCCAATATAAACGGTGGTGACAGAAATGGCAACGGCAATAACTTTGGCAATAGTACTAATAATGGTTTTAATAACAGCTTTAACGGCAATGCTAATGTCAACGCTGCTGGGGTGGGCAGCGGAAACGCTGGTTCACAAAGCGGCGTTGGCGCTGCGGCGAACACGGGCGAGCAGACGGTAGCCGACGCGTTTTCAAATGCGGGCAGAGCGGCGCTCGACGCGGCAAAGGTAACGGGGCAGGCGATCGTGGACGCGTTCGGACAGAGCGGCGTTAAGGACGCTGTGATCGGAGCGGGCAAGTCGGCTGCCGAGGCGGTCAAGACCGCGGGGCACTCTGCCGCGGACGCTATGAAAAAGGCAAAGGCGGAGCATGAGCAGCGTCATGCACAGCACGCCGCCCGGCAGTCGGACGTTATGCCGAATGCAAACAGCGTTCCGCAGCCTACCGACAGCTTCCGCGAGAACGTCAACAATAACCGCACGGGTACAATCCCTCCGCAGTACGGGAAAGCCAAAACAAGCGGCGCGGGCTATAAGATGATAGATACGTCAAATTTGCAGCCGCACCTCAATGTCGGAAAATTTATTCTGGCTATACTGCTCGATTGTTTCCTCTGGAGCTGGCTTATCCCCGCGTTAGGATCGCTGATAGTCGGCGGCTGCTACTGCGGTGCGCTCGGACTTGTCGGCAAAGCGTTTATGGCTATATTTGGAGCGGGAGAGTTCTGGCAATACTACTTTGCCAGCAGAGTTTTCCTGACTATCGGAATAGTCTCGGCAGCATTCATTATGGTGAATATCGGAACAATGTTGCTCAGGCTGTTTATCAAGCTGTTTAAGTTTATTATCAACACGCATATCCGCGCGATTTACGATCTTTAAGGAGGTGATCTCATGAAAAAACTTTTCTTTTCGGCAATTCCGATATGTCTTGTAAGCTTTATTCTGTTTGGGATCTCCACCGCGATTCTTGGAACAAAATCAAGAAGCTATGCTGATAATTCAGCATATGTCGTTCCCGATGACGGCGGAAGCAATACGTCGTATATAGACGAGACCACGGAGCGCGGCGAATGGACGCTTAACGCTGCGGTACGCCCCGCCGTCACCTTGCACACGTCGGGAGTGAACGCGTACGTTATACAGAGCGGCGATGATGATATACACATGCGAGTCGCATCAAATAACGGTTCGTCTGTACACGTCAACGCTCACACAGATGGCGACATGCTGAATATCGAGGTGCGTCCTCCGAATGTTATATTTGACGGGACGATTGATTTCGGCAAGATATTCTGGATGGACGATATTTTCCACGGCTCGCCCGATACGGAGGTCATTATCGCGTTCCCCAAGCTTATCTATGAAGCTCTTTACATTGAGCACGGCTCGGGAACGCTGATGGTGGACGGCTTTAACTCGAAATACAACAATTTCGATATCGGTTCGGGTAAGTTTGAATTCAGTAAGAGCGAGCAGTTTACCGCGGATATGTTTAGTGTAGTTGTCGGCTCGGGCAGCGCAGTTATCAGCAACATGCAGACGGAAAGATATGATATAGACCTCGGTTCAGGCAAGTATAATTTCAACGGATTGTCGGGATACGGCGAGATCAATATGGGCAGCGGAAACGGCAGCATTGCCTACTCGAAGTTCCATGAGGAATATGACGACGGCAGCGATGTATGCGATTTGAATATGGGCAGCGGTACGCTCAATCTCTACTTCCCCGACGACAGCGGCTGCCTTCTGTACACTGAGATCGGCTCGGGCAGCGTCAACATCAACGCTTACGGTATCGAGAAAAAGCTCACGCAAAACAGCGACGACGAGGAGCTTATCATAGGAGATAACGATAACTACCAATACTACAATATAAACATGGGCAGCGGCAAGGTGAATATCCGCAACACGTCTGAGTACACCATGCCGACGCTGTTTGATGGTCGACCAGACCTCGGCAAAATCTCTGAGATAACGGGCATATTTATAAGCACGGACGGTGAAGCAGCATTCAGCAGCTCGTTCTCGTCGATAAATGCCGACGTAATAGAGCAGACGGGAGTTATCACCATACCCGAAGAGAGCGCCAATGCAAGCGGTTCGCTTTCCAATGTGATCGTTGCGACCACGAGTGTTCCCGAGGTGCCCGAGCCGCCGATTCCCCCCGAGGTGCCCGATGCGCCGTCGGTACCGGCGATATAACACGGTTAAAAAGCGGAGATCGTTTCCAGATCCTCAGCAATCTTTCCAATAACTCCCAACTTCCCCCGATCTCCGCTTTTAACAATATAAAGGAGACAACATGAAACGGTTACAATTTATCAGCATACGTCACAGCTTCAGCACACCCAAGGGCTTTAGCTTTACAGAAACGGCGGAAAAGGACATTAAGCGCGAAATTCGTGTGAAAAGAGTTTTTTCGCCGCGGTTCACGAATAAAATATTCGCGAAGAAACAGAAGGTCAACTAACGAAAGGAGTATTTATATGGCTGAAAAGCAGATCTATAAGTTTACAAACGATATTGACGAGGTTGAGATTTGCTCCCTCGGAGCGCCTGTCACGGTGAAGTCCACCAACGACGGAGATATCACGGCAGAGTACGACAATCCCAACAACAAGCCCGAGTTCTGCGCGGTTCTGTGCGGAAAAAGGCTTACGCTCAAAGAAAAGGCGGGGCTCTGTTTGTTTTCGGTAAAGCCCAAGTCGGATTACTCGATAACGGTTTACCTGCCGAAAAAGCTCTACACGGAGCTTAAGATCAACACCGCAAGCGGCGGCGTGGATATCACTGACGAGAGCATTACCGCGGAGAGGTTCAATCTGAACACCGCCTCGGGAAACATCACGGTCAGAGCATTCTTTGAGGAGCTGCGTATCAAGACCGCATCGGGCAGTGTTTCGGTAAGCAATCCGACCGCGAACGCATCAAAGCTGCTGAAGATCAACACAGTCTCTGGGCGCGTGAACGTTGACGGATACAGGGCGGAGAAGTTCTCTATCTGCTCCGTTTCGGGTAGCACCGAGTACTCGGGCGCATGCGGCGAGGGAGACATCAACGTTACCTCGGGCAACGTCGACGTAAGCTACGTCGAGTGGAACGGCGACCTGAAGATCGGCGCGGTAAGCGGAAACGTAAAGGTATCGTTCCCCGACAACAGCGGCGCGGACGTGCAGTTCGACGGCGTTTCGGGCATGGTCAAGACAGACCTCGGAAACGATCGCGGCAAGTTCATGAACCTTGGCAGGGGTACAAACGGCGAGTTCGGCGGCGACAACAAACACAAGGTCTCCGTTAATCTCGTAAGCGGCACGGTCACTCTCGCGCAGAAATCCGCGGGCGAGCCTGCCAAGGAAACTCTTTAACAGGCAATCACGGACGTTAAAGCCACATACGCGCCCGTTTGCATAAAAACCGCCGCTCGGTAACGGGCGGCGGTTTGGTTTTTACATATTGCACCTGAGACCGTCCTTACGGAAACGGCAGGTCTCCTTCATAGTGCAGTCCTCACAGCTCCTGCGGCGGCTGTCGAGCGGCTTTTCGGACAAGCCTACAATGCCGACAATGCTCTTCTGCGGTGTCATCATATTTGAGGACGTACAAGTCACTCCTATCTTCCTTGACGCGTCGACTGCCGTCAGCAGCTGAGCCGCCTGTTCGAGCGGAAAGTCGCCGTAGCCCGCTGCATAGCACCATGTAGCGGAATATCCAGTCATTTCGGCTGATACGGCTTGACGAGCCCGCTCGGAGGTATGCTCGGCGAGAACGCTCGCAAGCGCGTCCGCAGCGACGGCTTTCGCGCCGTCGGAGAGCTGTAAGCGTTTCAGCAGCCTGTCCGCTTCCGCGGAGAGAGTCGCAGCCGTTATTGCCGCTTTTGTACAGCCTTCGAGATGCCGCTCAATATCGATGCCGATAAGCGAAAAATCACACCCCGAAAGTGATATTTCACCCTCGGAGCGCACAATATCGAAAATTCTCCACACGAAACGCGGACAAGCCGCCGCAAGCAGCTCCGTCTCGCACTCGTCGATAAGCGCCGTCAGCCGTTCGTCGGGCTCACCGTGAACGCCCATATACCTCAGCGCTTCCGCCCTGCTTATCATCTTATCACCCTCGACACGCTTTCGCTGATCTTCCTTGCCACATACGGGTTGTTCATCGTATACAGGTGAATCCCGTCAACGCCGTTCGCCGCAAGATCGATTATTTGGTCGACAGCGTAGGCGATACCTGCGTCGCGCATTGCCTCGGGACTGTCGCCGTATCTCGCAATAAGGCGCGTGAACTTATGGGGCAAAGACGCGCCGCACATAGTGACCATCCGCTGTATCTGCTTTGCGTTGATACACGGCATAATACCCGCTTCGATAGGTACGTTTATGCCTGCGGCGCGGGCTTTTTCCAGAAATCTGTAGAAAAGATCGTTGTCGAAAAACAACTGTGACATCAAATGTGATGCGCCCGCATCGACCTTGCGCTTGAGGTTCGCGATATCCTCGTCGAATGACGGCGCCTCGGGGTGTCCTTCGGGATAACACGCGCCCGAAAAGCTGAGACCGCTGCGCTCCTTCATGTACGCGATAAGGTCACAAGCGTGCAAAAACTCCTTTTTCGGCTCGATATCGGGATTGATATCGCCCCGAAGTGCCAGAACATTCTCAACGCCGTACGTCTTGAACTCCTCAATAACGCAGTCTATCTCCGCTTTTGTTGAGTTTACGCAGGTCAAGTGCGCGATAGCTTCGGTGTGGTATTTTTCCTTGATAATGCTTACTATCTCTCGCGTGGAGCAGCCCGGCTGAGTACCGCCGGCACCATATGTAACGCTGATGAAATCGGGCTTAAGATCGGTAAGCTCGTCCAGCGTATTGTAGACCGTTTCAATCGAGCCGTCCTTTTTGGGCGGAAATATCTCGAATGAAAAGACGGTATGATTATCTTTAAATAATTCACAAATCTTCATGTTATACTCCGATCAATTTTCGGCTTTGATCTGTTTAAGCGCCTCCGCAAGCTGCGCAGGACAGGATGTGGGTTTTGCGCCGCATCGAATTCCCGAAAGGCGCTCAATCACCTCGTCGATCTTCATTCCCTTTACAAGCGAGGAAATGCCCTGCAAATTACCGCTGCAACCGCCCTCTACCTTGAGGTCGGTAATCACGCCGTCCTCAACCTCCAGTATCATTTTGCGCGAACACACTCCGCGCGGTGTATATTCATATTTCATTTTTGATCTCCTTATTTTAAAAGTCAAACCTCGGCACCACTTGCTGCGTTCATTTGCCTAGTGGCACTGCCTGTTGCATTCACATAACATTGCTATTAGTTTTGAATTCTCTTATCGCCGTGAATTTGTCCACTCGTCCGCGACTGCCTTTGCCACCGCGTCGGCTACGCTCTTGTCAAGCGCGGACGGGATAATGTAATCCGTCGAGAGCTTGTCGTCCGTGACAAGCGCCGCGATAGCGTGAGCCGCCGCGAGCTTCATTTCCTCGGTGATTGCCTTTGCGCGTACCGCAAGCGCCCCCTTGAACACTCCCGGGAAGACAAGCACGTTGTTGATCTGGTTCGGATAATCGCTCCGTCCCGTGCCGACGATATACGCGCCGCTTTCCTTGGCGAGCTCGTAGGTTATCTCGGGATTGGGGTTCGCCATCGGGAAAAGCACGGGCTTTTCCGCCATTGACTTCACCATTTCGGGTGTTACCAGATTTGGCTTGGAGACGCCGACAAACACGTCCGCGCCGCGCATAGCGTCCGCAAGCAAGCCATTTACGTTATTCTTATTGGTGATCTTCGCCATTTCCGCGTGAGCGGGATTTTCGTAATGCCCGTCGCGGTTTATTATGCCGCCGATATCCACCATTATTAAATTTCCGATGCCCAATTTAAGTAAAAACTTGCCGATCGCGATACCTGCCGAGCCCGCACCGTTAATAACAACAGTTATGTCTCCGAGTTTTTTCCCCGCAAGCTTTACTGCGTTGATCATTGCGGCACCGACAACGATAGCCGTACCATGCTGATCGTCGTGAAATACGGGAATATCAAGTCTCTCTTTGAGCTTAGCCTCGATCTCAAAGCATCTCGGCGCGGAAATGTCCTCGAGGTTAATGCCGCCAAAACTATCTGCAATAAGCTCTATCGTGCGGACGATCTCGTCGGGCTCCTTGCTCTTCACGCAAAGTGGGAATGCGTCAACGCCGCCAAATTCTTTGAACAAGCAACACTTGCCCTCCATTACGGGCATACCCGCCAATCCGCCGATGTCGCCCAATCCAAGCACCGCCGTACCGTCCGTGATGACCGCGACCAGATTGCTGCGGCGCGTGAGTTTGTACGACAGCTCGGGGTTATCCGCTATCTCGAGGCATGGCTGTGCAACTCCGGGAGTATACGCCAACGATAAATCCTCGCGCGTTTCTATTGGCGCGCGTGAGATGATCTCAATCTTTCCCTGCCATTCATAATGTTTTTTCAATGCCTGTTCTTTAATGTCCATTATCCAAACCTCTTTAACTTATAACGATCGTTTTGTCCAAAATCACAGTGCTTTTATCTTGTGATTTAATATTTTTTCAAGCTCCCCCTCGGGAGTGGGGTTAGAGCCTATCTGTATAGCATAGTGATTGTAAAAACCGTGAAAATCCGAGCCGCCCGTGGTGATAAGCCCGTATTGTTCCGCTAGCTCCGTGACCTGATCGCGGAATGTCTCGTCCGCGCTGGAATGCCAAACCTCCGCGCCGTCGATAGCGCCCTCTGTGGCGAGTTCCTCAAGGAGATCCATGCTGTCATATACCTTAGGGTGTGCCATTACGGATATGCCGCCGCTCGCCTTAATAAGCGTAGTAACAAAGCGGACATCGGGGTAAAAGTCGGCCTCCTGTCTGACCTGCGATGCGCAAAGCCCGTTTTTCGCGTCGAATATCTCATCGTAGACATCACCGTAAAGGTTGGTAGTGTAACCGTAATCCATCAGAGCGTGCATTATATGACATTTGTAGATCGCCTTGCTGCCTGCCGAATACCGCAGAATACTCTCAAGCGTTATGGGGTATTTTTCCAAAACACGCATTGCGATACTCTTTCCAAGCTTCATTCTACCTTCGGAGGTGCGTAGACACAACCCCTCCAATCTGTCGGGTTTCTCTGGCATATAGCACAAAATGTGAACCTTTCTTCCTCGCGCACTGTCAAATGCTGAGAACTCCGCAGCGGGTATGACAGTTACGTTGTAGCGTTTCCCAAGTACCGCCGAGCGTGATAAAGATGCCAGACTGTCGTGGTCGGTTATCGCAAGATAGCGAACATCGTCCCTGTCAGCTTGCTTGATGATATCCGAAATTCCCAATGAACCGTCGGATATAGTGGTATGGCAGTGCAAATCGGCTTTCATAAGTCACCTCATATTTCACAATTTTGGGTTTCCTTTGCCCGCAATTTTCGGCTAAATTGACGGAAATGAGTCTATCCGCTTTATATATATAACACACCGCTTAATATTATACCATAAATCGCTCGTTTTTTCAAGTGGGAAATAAAAATTTCACATAGTGCCTCGCTCGCAATATTTTACTTTTTTAAAAAAAGCTCTTGACAAATCAATTAATATGTGATATAATAATAAAGTCGTCAAATGCGAGTGTGCTGGAATAGGCAGACAGGCACGTTTGAGGGGCGTGTGTCTTTGACGTACGGGTTCAAGTCCCGTCACTCGCACCATACCCTTTGCCCGTGAATGGCTTTGTAGAGCCGTTTGCGGGTTATTTGTTTTTTGCGGATACCCATTCTGTACATTGTTTGTACATTGTTTTGAAAAAACTATGCTCCGCGCTTTGTTGAGAGGTTCAAAGCACCCGTGATAACGTCGGAAACCTTTGCTCTGGAATTTTCCAACATATGGCAATAAATATTACTCGTTGTGCTTACGTTGGAGTGTCCTAACGCCCCCGATACCGTCACAATATCCACACCGCCGTTGACGAGCAAACTGGCGAACAAGTGACGAAAGCTGTGCAAACCATAGAACGGAATATCGTTTTTCTTACAGAACCGTTCAAGCCATTGGTATGTAGTGTTCGGATGTTGCGGCTCACCGTTGTCCTTTGTAAAGAGCCTGTCCGTTTCTACCCATTTATTGCTGAATTTGAGTGCCTCGTTATCTTGGAAATCGTGAAGTTCCCTGAGCAAATCCATTATCTCCTGCGGAAATTTCAACGTCCTCTGCGACATTTTAGTTTTGGTGGTATCGGTGTATATTCCGCGGTCGGGAGTATAACACGATGTGCGCCGCACGTTGATAACGTTGTTCTCAAAGTCGATATCTTTCCACTCCAAACCGAGCAGCTCACCGCGCCTAAACCCGCTGTATATCGCCAGATTGAAAAAAGCACGGTACTTTATAGGAGCGCCGTGGAGCAAATCGAGAAACTTTGCCGCTTCTTCGGGAGTGTATATCTGCTTTTCCTTTTGCTCAATCTTAGGTAAAGTAACCTTTGAACAAGGATTTTCTGTAACAACTCCCATTTTCACAGCATAACCGAAAACATCCGAAATAAGGCTGAGATTATGCCGAATTGACTTTGCTGAAAGCGGCTGTCCATTCCTCTCGTTCACACCCTCTTTAGACAATGAATTGATAAACACTTGAATTTGCCGTGCCGTGATTTTGTCCATTCTGATGTGACCTATTGCCTCGTAAATACGCAACCGCCTATGATAAAGTGAGTTGTATGTTGTGTTCCGCAAATTCGGTTTAGCATATTCCTCGAACCATTCCTCACAGAACGTTTCAAACTTAACAACCTTGCTCTGAAAACCATTCTTGCAGTTTTCCTCAAACAAAACCGCTTGCCTGTTTACTTCCTTTTCAATCTGCTTGGCGGTCATTCCCTCATCGGGCTTCCACGTCATAGACTGATATATCTGCTTGCCCTCTGCGTTATAGCCGCAGCTCACTCTTATAACATAACTGTTACCTCTTTTGTAGTAGCTTGCCATTGTAAAACCCTCCTAATTTTACACCATAGCATACCTACCATCTGCACTTTTAGTATAGCACTTCTATACTTTAAAGTCAAGATGTTTTTGGTATGCTATCGGAAAAATTCGGTTTAAACCTCGATTTCTTTTTGAGTATTATCAACGTAAGCTAACAATGACGCTTTTGATACAAGTATTTTGCCGTTCCTGCCCGCTCCCGCGCGTATTGAGGTGAGTTCTCCGCGTCCTACCAACTCACGTACCGTATGCTTTGACAAACCTTTTACCAACTCGGTACACTCGTTGATCGTGAGCATTTCAACAGGCTTGCTGATAGGTGCGGAGGTCTGGGAGATATAACTATCCAAAATGCTTGATATTTCAGATAGAATTTCTTGCTTTTCTGTAACTGTCATTTTACGTCCTCCTAAATAATAATGAATATAATTTGCTTATGCCAAAGCACTTACATATTTTGGAAAATGTACCATATATGGCACGAAAAAGCACTCTCGAATAAACAATATATAAAAAGTCGGGCTGTTTCCGCTTATCTGTATCGTCCAACGGGCGAGATCAACGGAAGTGCAGCCCGACATTTTTATTTTAAGCTGCAATTCAAAGCAAACAGCGGGTAGTTACGCACCCCGCACATAGGGCTTTCACCTCTGCCATTCCTATGGTCAGACCTCGCGGTAAGTATCATTATACCTTTTCCCGCGTATCGCTCAATTTCTTTACTACTGGTCGGCTGCGTTACCGATCTTCGGCTAACTGCTTATAAAATCTCGGTTACTGTTATTCTCGCGCTAATAAAATGTGTGATCACGGATAATTAATAACCTCGAAAATAGGCAGCAGAAACGTCATCGCGCTTTTCTGTCAGAAACAGCGCGGCTTTAAGGTTTATGTGTTTGCTTTGCTATTCAATTGTCAAAGAGCTTTGTTACGAACCGCCTAAAGGCTTGTCCTTAACTAATTCTATTTTGGGCGCCTCTAAAAACCCCTTTACAAATGCGTGAAAAAGTGGTAAAATAAA
>CAJUMS010000076.1 GCA_910587465.1 uncultured Oscillospiraceae bacterium | reverse complement strand
AAAACTCGTTTTTTTTGAGAAAATTGTGTAAAGTTATATTGACAAAATCAGAACGTAACCCGAATATGAAAGTGTTCAATGCCGTTCTTCATCTTGACGAGGCAACTCCACATTTGCACATTGATTTTGTTCCGATATGCACAAATCAAACACGCGGACTTTCAACTCGCGTGTCCTTAAAAAGAGCGTTGGCAGAACAGGGCATAACGGCGCAGTCGCATAAAAAATCCGAGTGGGCAGTCTGGAAAGATGCTGAGTTTGAGTATATGACGAAAATTCTCCGCAAGCACGGATTTGAACGTGATGTCAAGAACATCCACCGTGAACATTTGACCGTTGACGAGTACAAGGACTTCGCCGAAAAGAAAGCCGCAGTCCTTGCAATCAACAAACAAATCAATGAGTTGAAAAAGAAAAAACCGACCGAACTTACAGCGGAGAAATTTGAGCTGCTTAATAATCAGAACGATTATTTGCGGCAAAAGTATACCGAACTCCAACAGGAAATCGAAAGTCTGACCAAGCGGCTCGGAGCGAAGTTTATCCCCGTGACCGTTCTAAATCCCGACAAACTTCAATACGCGGCAGATGGTTTGGCGCGTGCGAAAATTCCTCACGTTGCGGAAAGCAGCACGCTTTATGTTCCAAACTACGCGATCAAAACGTTGCGCGAAATTTTGTCGCATTACGCGCCGCTTGAAAATGCCGTTACCATTCGTGAGCAAATAGCCTTAGACATCGACCGACTGATCTATTCGTCTGTCGCTGTTGAGGATTTGCTAAACAGGTTGAAATTGCTAGGCTACGAGGTAAAACAAGGAAAATATATCGCCGTCAAGCACCCGAACGCTGAACGTTTTGTGCGCTTGAAATCGCTTGGTGATGATTACTGTCAAGGTCGGCTCGAACAGCGTATTTCAAGCCGTAATGATTTCGCTAATTCGACAAATGAAAAAATTCAAACGGCAACCTGCACGGAGAAAATTTTTTATACCGAAATATTGAGCGTCACAACCGCCGTCAAAAAACTTCGGCTCGAACCGAAAAAGACCGACAAGGCACAAATTTACACTTTCCATAATGACGCTAATATTGATTACCTTGTTAAGCAGTTGAATACAATCGCCGAGTTCAGATTGACAGACCGCGAAAGCATTGTCAAAAAGGGTTGCGAGATTATGGAAAATATAAACGAGATACGCGCCGAAGGCAGCAATCCTGCGCCCGAAAGGGAACGTCTGGCGCGGATAAATGAGCTGCTTAAAGCCTATGACGAACTTATTGAGGGGAACTACATCGACAACCTCATCAAGGCTCAACAGGCAAAGCAATCATCACAATCAAAGTCCAAACAGCAAAATCACCACAAACGCTAATTTGCAAATACAGAAAGGAGAAGCACTATGCCAGACAGAAAAGACAAATGGAAAGGCAAGACATTCAAGGTCACGATAAAGCTGCCAGAACACGTTTCCGAAAGCATACAGCGTGAGAAAATTAACCGCTTGTATGACATTCTCAAGCCGAAAAAGAGCGATGATTATGATACGGAAAATGATGATAAATTTTCCGAAAATCCCACTTGATTTTTTATGCTGATTATGATATAATTTTTTTAGGAACTGTTTATAATCGGCTGACTTGAATTAGGAGGCTGTATTATGAAAACAACTGCAATATATGTTCGCCGTTCTGTAAGCGACGCGGATAAGGGAAACAATTCTCTTTCGATAGCCGCGCAGAAAGAGGAATGTATCAGATTTTTAGGCGAGGGGGCGGATTTCAGAATTTACTGTGATGACGGGAAATCGGGCAAGGATATTGAGCATAGACCCGCTTTCCAAGAGATGATGACGGACGCGCGTAACGGTGAAATATCCCGCATTATTGTAAAGAAATACGACCGTTTTTCGCGTAATATGCGCGAATATCTCAACATCACGGACACACTTGATAAGCTGGGAGTAAGCGTTATTTCGCTCTCCGAGCCGTTCAACACGGAAACAAAAGAGGGCAGAATGATGAGGAACAATCTTCTGAACTTTGCCGAATTTGAGCGTGAAACAATAGCCGCCAGAGTTGCGGACGCTTACGACACAAAGGCGCGTGAAACGGGATTTTATCAAGGCGGAAAGGTGTATTTCGGGTATGTTCCCGAACGCCGCACGATCAACGGGAAAACGGGTTCCGTGCTTGTTCCGGGCGATGAAGCGGCGGCAATTACGGCGGCTTATGAGATTTACAAAGAGCCGTCCAACTCGTTAAGCGATGTAATAAAGCGGCTGCGTGAAATTTTTATCGGTAAGGAAAATTTCAATATTGATGTTACGCAAATTTCACGCTTGCTTGAAAGCCCGCTGTATGTCCGCGCGGACGCGGAAATTTACCGTTACTACGCGGCGCAGGGCGTGGAAATGCTCGATGATATAAGCGCTTATGACGGCGTTCACGGACTGTTTTTGCACGGATACCGCAACAACAGAAAGGGCATTAAGCCGTTTATAAAAGTCGGATATCACGAGGGCTTGATCGACAGTGAAACTTGGCTTGCCGTTCAAGACAAAAAGAGCCACAATCATAAAATTCCGAGCAACGGAACGTCCGTTAATTCGTGGCTTACGGGACTTGTAAAGTGCGCCCACTGCGGTTATTCGCCGTTTATCGTTTCCTCTTGGAATACAAAGCACACAAGGCAATACCGCTATTATCACGATAACGGTTATCGCCGTTTCGGAGGCTGTTTGCGGCAAACGTGGAAAACGCATCCCGATGATGTGGAACAGGCGGTTTTCGAGGCAATGAAAGAACGCATAAAAACGCTTGAAATTGCAAAAAAGAAACGCTCTAAACCAAGCGCCGAGGTTGAAAAAATAAACTCGGAGCTTGCCGCTTGTGACGAAGAGATCCGCGACCTTATGGCAAAGCTGCCGAAAGCCGATAATGTGCTTTTCGGTTACATACAGAGCCGCATTGCCGAGCTGCACGATAAGAAAACCGCGCTCGAAAAGAAACTCAATCAGCGACAGCGAAAGCAAAAAGAAGTAGACACGAAACCGCTTTCCGAGCCGCTTAAAAAGTGGGACAGCTTATCGCTTGAAGAAAAGCGCGAGGTAGCCGCGACGATGATCGAGGTCGTGAGAGTTTCCGACGAAAACGGAATTGAAATTGAATTTAGCATTTAGTTGTTGCAGTCCCGCAACGGGCGTTCCCGTAGCAAAAATTATGTTCCTCTCGCCGTAATTTTCGTTGAGATACTGCGTTTTCATCAGAATATCCTCGGACTTCTGGGCAGGGGTAGTCTGCACTCCCGCTACTCGGTTCATCTTTGTCACCACCAAGCCGTTTTTGTAATTATGAGCTTCGTCTACGACAATGCTGTCAAATCCCAACTGCTCAAAATTCAGAGAGGTATCCTTTATTTTGCCGTTGTCGTGTATCAGCTTTTCGAGTTTTTTCTCAAGCGACTTTTTTACGCGTTCCATATCCTTTATAGAACTGCGATCCTCACGCGCCGTCCGATAATCATTGTTTAAATCCTCTATTCCCTCGGTGAGAGTATCTATCTCGCGTTGTATGAAATCACGGCGGTATTCAAACGACATTGATGTTTTTTCAAACTGCTCATAAGACATAATTACCGCGTCATATTCGCCCGTACAGCAGCGACCGATAAATTTCTGTCGGTGAGCCTTGTCAAAATCTTTTTCCGTAGCCGTTAAAATCTTTGCTTGCGGATAAAGCCTAAGCCACTCGTTAGCCATTTGACCGACAAGATTTTTCGGCACGACCACGCAAGCCTTGTTTATCATTCCGAGCCGCTTTTTCTCCATAGTCGCGGCAACCATTTCAAAGGATTTTCCCGCGCCCACGCAGTGAGCAAGCAGAGTATTGCCGCCGAATTTCGCGCGGGCTATCGCGTCCATTTGGTGCGGTTTCAGCTTGATATACGGTGACATACCGGGGAACGTCTGATGTGAGCCATCGTATTTTCTGCCGACAATGCTGTTGAACAGCTCGTTATACCTTGTAACGTACTTTTCGCGCCTGTCGGGGTCTGCCCACAGCCACCGTGAAAACGCGTCTTTCATCTTGTTTGCCTTGTCCTGCGCGAGTTCCGTTTCCTTTTTGTTGATAACGTAAATATCCCTGTCCGTGTTGGGGTCATATTTCTTATCGCGGACTACCACGTCACGGCAATTCAGAAGATTTTCAAATATTTCAAGCGAATTAAGCCGCTTTGTACCGTATATCTGCGTAGCCGCCGCACTCTGGTCCCAACCCTTGCGTTCTATTTTGTATTCGCCGTTTACCGCGCGGCGCAAAGGCTGCGTAAACCGCGCTTTCGCGTATTCCGTTAGAAAATCCTGATAATCCTTAACGTCTACCCAATGCACGCCGATACGCGCCGAAATTTCGCCCGCTTCTATCCGATTAGGGATAACGGCGGTAAGCGCTGCGACGTTACGCTGAAACGCGGGGTTATCCTTTGCCGCCACCTCTGCCGCTTTCAGCTTTATCCGAACGTTGCCCGAAAGGTATTCCGAGGTTTCCTCCCAGCCCTCAAGATCGTTTTCCGCGTTTGCCTTATACGGATTGAGATATATCATATTTTCGGCTTTGAGCGTGTCAACTACCTCCTGCGGCTCCTTGCCGCACAGCTTTGCCATATATTCAAAATCCATCTTGCCGAGGGTATCTATCGCAACATACATAGCCTCCTGCGGCGTATCAACGTGCGTTATCTCCGTGACGTGCTTTACCGTGCGCTTGCTGAAGAAATCCGACTTAGTGACAGACTTTGTTTCCTCATCTATGACCTCAAGGGCGCACAGCGAATTATAATCATCATCTTTGCCGAACGCTTGAAAATTCACGCTGTCGTTGATATAGCCGTAATTCTTGACGAAATTGTCATACTGCGAATTGAGCGTTTTCTGATACGTCTGTAACTGTTCGTCCGAGCAGTCGTTCTCCTGTGCTGTCAGAATAGCACGGAATGTCTGCCGCAATCCGTTCAGAGCCTTTAGCCGTTCAAGTTTTTTACCTAAAATGGGATTATTATTTTTGTCAACGACCTCGGTCATTATATTATTTTCGCGAAAGTACATTTTTCCGTCTACCTCGGCAAAGGTAAAGTTCCGCACGTCCGCTCTGGCGGGAATTACCCCCGCTTCTCTTTCGCGCTGATCCTTATGTATACGGAGGGCTTTGTCGAGTTTCAGATTTGCGACCGCCTTTTCAAGCTGTTCCGAGAGGACAGCGCCCTCGATAGGAACGCAAGCCGTTTCCTTGTCGTTGCCGTACATAGAAAATTCCATTCCCTGTTTCATAGTGCCGAGTATCATTTCGGGGTGGTCTATGAAATAATTGTTGACGGGTATTCCGTCCGCATTTTCGCTTACATAGCACCAATCGGGCAGTTCAACCGCAATTTCCTTGCGCTTTTGAAAGAACAGAATATCCGACGTTACCTCTGTACCCGCGTTAGCCTTAAACACGTTATTCGGCAAACGCACAGCGCCTACCAAGTCCGCGCGTTTAGCAAGATATTCTCTTACACGCGGATTTTCCTTATCCAATGTGCCTTTAGTGGTCACGACCGCGACTATTCCACCGGGCGCGACCTTATCAAGAGATTTCGCGATAAAATAATCGTGGATAAAGAAATTCTCACGGTTATACCGCTTATCCGAAACGCCGTAGCTGCCAAACGGAACATTCCCCACAACAACGTCAAAGAAATTGTCCGAAAAATCCGTTTTCTCAAAGCCCTTTATCTGAATGTCCGCCGTAGGGTAAAGCTGTTTTGCTATACGTCCCGTAATGCTGTCAAGTTCCACACCGCTTAAATTGCTGTTCTTCCTCATTTCGTCGGGCATAGCGCCGAAGAAATTACCTACGCCCATAGCTGGCTCCAGAATATTCCCGCTCTCAAAGCCGAGGTTCTGTATGCCCTTATAGATCGCGCGGATTACTGTAGGAGTGGTGTAGTGTGCGTTAAGCACGGAGGCGCTGGCGGCACGGTACTCATCGTCGGTAAGCAGCTTGCTTAACTGTTCATACTCTTTCGCCCATTGCCCGTTTGAGCGGTCAAAGGCTTGCGGCAAACCGCCCCATCCGACGTATTTGGAAAGCGTTTCCTGTTCTTCGGGAGTAGCAAGCCTGTTTTCGCGCTCTATATTTTTCAGCGTTTGGATAGCCGCGATGTTGGCGGCAAACTTAGCTTTCGCGCCGCCTTCGCCCAGATGTTCGTCCGTTATCGTGAAGTCTTTCGCATTAAATAAAGTTGCCGAAATAATATTGAACGCCTGTTCCGTCTTTTCCTCGCTGCCGATAATATCATATAACGCCTTTTTTATACGGTTGATTATCGCGGAATTTCCGTTCCAATCGGGCATTTTGCTGTTTTCAAACGCGTCATACAGCCGTACCGACATTTCACTCGAAAATACATTAGACAACTTTTCCACAATGGGGCTATCTATCGGCACTGTCAATTTCTTGTCTGTTTCGGGGATATGCTCACCACTCATATCCACAACGTTTATTCCCATTGACTGCGCAAAATCCGTTGCCTTAACTTCTCTTTGCATAGGCTTTTCTTCTACAGGAATTTCAGTCTGATGTTTTTCAATTACCCTCGGCTTGACAACAAGTGACATTATCATATTTTCCGAGGTATGCTCAAAGCCCTTATTATATAACGTACACGTCCCGTTTTTAAATTCCCAATCGGAGGCTTTGCCCCAATCGAGATAAGAGCCGCGTCCTCCGTTTGCTGAGTTAATTTTATCATCGGGCGCGTCGGGGCGAATACTGTATATTCCCGTAGTATCGGCATACTTCACCTGCCGCCGCTGATTTATACTGCTCTCTTTCCAATGTGATTTTATCTCAAATTCCGCTCCTACCGTCAATGCGCGTTTCAGTTGCGCCAAATTCTTTATATCAACGGACTTTTCGGTTTCCTCGGAGTGCGCCTGTTCGGTTTGGGCAGAACTCTTATCGAGTGTTTCAGTCAGCTTTGCCTTGACCGCCCTATCCACCGTTTCAACGAATGTAACGTAATCGGGGATTTTATCCTCATCGAAATGACCGACTTGAATTATATCACCGATCTCGTTGTCAAACAGATCATAGCTTAACGCCCATTTGTCGGCACTGTATGCAATGCCTATCTCCAAGGGGAAAGCCGCCGTTTCACTTGTATTTCCCTTTATTGAAAAAACGTCGTGACGGTTTTCATAATTGTGTGCCTTGACTGCGGCGGTTATTTCCTCGTAGTTCTTTTCCGAAAACGCCGTCCAATCGTATTTGTCGTTAAGTTTGGCTACTCTGTCCGCGTTATCCTCATATCGTGCTTTTTCCAACAACGGTACAATATCCTTGTATTTGTCAATGCGCCGTAAAAAGTCGATAACGCCGCCGTAACCGTCACCTATGTCCTGTCGCTCCGTAAAACTGTTGCCATCGGGCATATTAACGGTAAAAGAGGTTTTGTCATAACCGAAATAGTCACCAAATTTATCGGTTTTAGTGACCCGACTTGCCTCAGCTTCTATCCAAGCCTTTTCGGAGCCGTAGTATTTTATCGCGGCATTTTTTCCCGCGACGCGCTTATCATCGGCTTTTTTCATTATCGCGTCAAACTCGGCAACGGAATATGTCTTGCCCTCCTCGAAAACGCTGCTTTCACTCCATTCACAGGTTATAGTGGGCGTTTTGTATGAAATGGTATCGAGTATCAGTTCGTCAAAGTTCAGTTCCGACAAGGCAAGATCGTTCATCTCTTTAAGGGATTTGTATTCGTCAACCCTCACGGTAACATTGTTAAACTGCGATATGATACGCTTGTTTTCCAGATCGGCGAAAACGTTTATCGGCAGATCGGTTTCCTCATCGGTTGTGTACGCAATGGGAACGCGCGTTAAGTCGGTAAAATCGCCGACCTCGCCGTACTCTCTGTCGCAGAAATCGTTGATAAGCTCCTTTGCGCGTTCAAGGTCGGTCTGTTTTTCCTCAGCAGGATAACCGTTTGCTTTGAGAACGTCCTCGGAAAAAGAACGCTCAACATCAAATTCGCCAATGGTAAATTCGATTTTCTTTGTTTCAAGATTATATATCGCTGCGCCGATAGCACCGTTGTTTATTCTTTCTTGCGCGTCTTGGATAGCCTTGTCAAGAAAACGGTAATCATATCCCTCATCAAGGCCGCCGTCAATGCCGAGGTCAATCACCACTTGAAAAACACCGTGTTCATTAACATCAGCACCTTGGTTCAGTGCAAATTTTTTGATCTCATCGGCACGACTTTCCCAAGTATCAACGTCAATTTCGTGATCCCCATAACGAAGGTTACGATCGTTTATTTTTACCGCTGCCCCTGTTCCGAGCGCAACATCAATAATTGCGTTAATGCTTTCCTCGGATTTAGTCGTTATCAACATTTTAACAGGGAAATTGTCCTCGGCGGTTTGCTTTGCCGTTTCGGGTATTTCGCTTTCGTCGCTCATCAAGGCTGAAGAAAAATCGTTTGGACTTTTCAATTCCGCTGTTTTCTCATTCTCGATAAGCGGTTCATCCGGCGCGGAAATAAACTCAAATCCGCGCGAGTTGAGCGTATCGTACCACTTGCTGTTGGGTGCGTTATAAAAATTTTGCTCCTTGCCGTCGGAATTAGTCAATGTAATATGGGTATCTCCGACGGAACGTACCGTCCATTCCTCACCGTCAAGTCGTATATTATCGCCTTTTTCAAGTTCCTCGGATTTATCGGCGGCAGTCCTGTCAGGCGCGGAAATCGGCAGCATACCGTACCCGTCTAGGATTTTTGCCGCGCGTTCGTGTTCCTCCGAGCCTTTCTCATAACGATTATACTCATATCGGGCGTTCTTGATACGTTCGTCAATATCCTCTTGTGTGATATATTTTTGCTTGTCGATAAGCGCCGCTATTCGGTCGGCAATTTTCTTCCAACTCCAATTGACCCTTGTACTCTCGCCGTTTTCAAGTCTGATCACTATTTCCAGACCTTTTTTATCGTAGTTCACGGCGCGTAGCTTGCCGTCAAAACCGCCAACCGTATGACCGCCCGTGCCGTATTCCTTTGCGATAATTTTTGCAAAATCATTAGTATTGCCCTTGTGGGTGCGGTAGTACTCATCTATACGGAATTTCCCGTCGCGAAACATAGTTCCGCTGGAAATAATATCGTCATTGAGAGCCTGTTCGACATCAACGCCGTTTATAATGGTCTTTTCGACATTTTCAACCTCGCTGATAGTTTCACCGAAAAGACTAAGCTGTTCGCCGCCGTATTCCTCGGTAGATTTTTCGGAGGTCTTTGAGGTTTGGGGAGCGTTCTTTTTCGTTGCCGCCGACTGCTCGATCTCGCTCAATTGATCTAGCGAAAGTTCGGCGGGAGAAACATATTCATATCCTGTGTTGAAAAACTGTTCTTTCCAATGCCCCCAAATTGATTGAACGGATAAATTAGACGCTTTGTTGATATTCTCAAAAGTAACGGAAAATTCACCGTCTATTTTGGTAATGCGCCAAATCTCACCATTACCGCGCACCAGATCGCCGACCTTTAACTCGTCAGGAGATTTTGTGTTGGTACTCTCGGCAGCTTTAGCGGCGGCAGAAAAGATTTTTTCAATTTCGAGCTCATCACCGATTTTCAGATAGTAGCCATTCATAGCGAATTTACGCCTGTAATCCTCGTAAACGTGCGCGGGAAATCCCGCCATAGGTACGCCGTTGCGCTTTGTCTGCGTAAGGTTCAGAAAATCGGCGGCTGTCTGCGCGTCCTCGTTGAACACCTCGTAGAAATCGCCTACTTTGTATGCGGTTACGGTTCTTTTGGCTTCGGGGGGAAAATCCTCGTCACCGAAAATCAGGGCGTGTTCGTATTTCTCGACCGTTTCCTCCATAATCAGAGCCGTTTTATCCGCAAAGAAAATATCCCATTGCGGTTTTGACAATGCGTTTGCTTTATCCCATATTCTGGAGTATCGTATATCCACCGGCAGCTTTTCCCAACTCTCCGCAAATTGCTGTTTAACGCTTGCCGCTTCATTTTCGATACGGAAAATATCCTCATCGCCGAGGGTATTTTTATCAACGTAATACTTTACAGCGCCCTCGTTGGAAATATGCGCGACGGTCGGGTAATCGTCAGCCGCGTTATCCCATTTTGAAACGTCATAAACGGTTATGCCGTTGCCGAGCAAGCCGAAATGCAGACTGCTCTCGCCTTTGAGTACGGCTTTTTCAGCCAAATCCATAGCGGAAACAATATCAGCGGCGTTCTTTTCAAAAACGTTCTCCGTAATATCGCGGCCGATTTTCAGAAACGTTATGTTATGCTCCGCGAGAGTATCTTCGGGATAACTCAGCGAGGGCGCGGTAATAACGTATTTGTCGCATTCCTCCCTTATTTCGGCAAGAGTGCTATTAGAAAGTGCCTTATCCATAACATAATAGCCCGTACCGTTTACCGTAGCAATATGCCGTGTGTGCGACAATTCCGTATGCTCCGCGTTTTCCGAAAGGTAATCCCTCACCGCGTTTTCATTCTGTCCGAAAACGGTTATTATCGCGCCTTTTACCATATCCGTATCGGCGGTCAGGTGAAAACCGTTATCCTCGTTGTATTGCAGACGAATGTTTGTAAACTTTATCTTACGCGCGTCCGCTATCCGCTGTACTTCCTCCGCTTTTTCGGTTATCTTTACGGGTTTGCCGCCGCGCACCTCGGAGAGAATATCATCAAAGGAAATGTTATTGTCTTTGTCCTCGTCTTGTTCAGATATATCGGTACTCTCCGCTTTTCTGGTTTCGGTTTTTTCAATCGAAAAGTCGGGAATTTCCTCAAATCCGTAACCGTCAACATAATGCGCCGCAGTTTTCCCGTCACGGGTAATCTTGATAACATCTCCGACGGCAAGCGAGTGACCGTGAAAATCATCGGGAATATCAACATTGAATTTCGTGTAAATATCTTCGAGTGTTATGCCTTTTTCAAGTCTGCCGCTGTATACGGCTTTGTAATTGCCGCGCTCAACGGAAAGTCCTTTCTCGCGGAGCTCCGACAAATCGGCAAAACGGTAATCGCGCATATCGTCACCGTCTTTAAGCTGCAAAATTGTGTAAGTCGGCTCGGCAAGTGCGAACAGCTTATCAAGATAATTCTCGTCACGCGAGTTAAAGTCCTCGGTATCGGCGAGAAATTCCCGCGCCGCGCCGCCAAATCCATCCATATCCACATCAATGGCGGCCTGTTTGCAAGATGACAAAATGTAGTCAATCGGATTTTCGTGAGTTAGCGCGTCTGCTATATCATCAAAATCAAACTCGTTGTAGACAAGCTGTCCTCCCGTCGTGCTGTCGGGATTGTAATAGACCATTTTGACGGTTTCATTCTCCCTGTCAACGTAGATTTTATCCAGATCATCGGGAATTTCGGTATTTGTGATTGCGCTTGCGATCTCGGAAATAACGTCATTCAATTCATCATCGGGAATGTTTTGTATAGGCGTTTTAGCGCCATAGGCATACGCATATACGCCGTTATAAATCTTATAAAATACGGCTTTATCGACACTATAACCAAGTAATTCCGCTGTCTTGTCGGCTACATACTTCTGATCGGCAGATAAAGAAAAAGCGGGGGAATATTCCTCCGCTTTAGTCTGTTGTGAAGTTGTGTCAACACTATGCTGAAAAGTGTTTGACGAAAGCGGCTCACTGACGCGCCGCAACTGAGCAACCTCGTTGCCATATGTGGCAATTTTTTCGTCCTCACTGCTCAATCCCGATATTGCAGCACTATGTCCTCCATTATCGCCCTGTCTATCATCATTCCGAGCGTGTTCTCCCACTCCGCTATCTCCGTGAACGTTGTCGGGCGCGGGTTCTTCTCCGCGTACTGTTTCCTCAGCAGCTCCCGATACTCCATAGCCTCCTTGTCTATCTGTCTGGGTATCAAGTCCCATTTCAGCCGACCTTGCAGCGACGGTATCACTTCGGGGTGGTTCTCCGTCATATACGTCCTCCACTTCTCCCCGTACTGTCCTATATCCTCGTTCATCAGAGCCTGTTCCTCGTCCGTCAGCCCCAACTCTATTTGCTCCAGATACACGAACGTCTGTGGGTCTAGCTTGTACGTTCTGCCGTTCTCCGTCTTGATTTCGGGGTAGAACTTCTTGTCCTCCTCGCACCAAATCTGTCTTATTTCTTCCATAGCTGTTTGTCCTCCCTTGAATAATAATGTTGTTTATGGAGCGTTCCATAGATAACAGCACCGACTTGCCCGTTATCTGCACGAACTCACACAGCTTTTCCTTTTCGGCATTGCTGTTGAGCATATCGAGCGCGGACAGATCCGCCGTGCCGTTGTACTTGAAAACTCCGCCCAACTCACACCGTGCCGCGATAAAATACTGCACCATTGATATAAAGGATTTTTCAAATCCCTTGCGGTCATCCTCGGATATGTTGAGCGAGTTTACCGTGCTTGCGAGATTTTCACGCGCCTTGTACGCGCCGAGATAATTCAGGCAGCCCGCGAACGACTGAAAACGTCTGCCCTCGCTTTCATACGTTTCCTCAATAAGCGCCGCGGCGATATCCTTGTCAAGTTTCCATTGATACGGCATTTTTTCGCCCGTAGTCTGAGTAATATCAAAGTAATGTTTCAGACTGCCGTTATCGAGAACGGCGATACTGCTCGTCCCTCTCCGTACCTGTCGGTCAAATCTTTTCCAAGTGTCATAGTCCGCGACCATAACCGATTTGGGATTTGCACCGTATATCGCCATACTCTGAGCCGAGGGCAGCTTGTAAAATTTGCCCGCGAATTTGAGATAGTCCGCGAACGTTTCCTTGTCGGAGAAGAGCCGTTCCGTGACTTCCTCATATTTTTGACGCACCTCGTCAATTCGTGCCATTAGCAAGTACCTCCTTTAAGTATAGTTTACCACATTAAACCGCAAAAGTCAAGCCTTTTTAAAAAATAATTTGGGCGCAGTCGTCAAATGCAAAAGTAAATGCAACACAAAGCAGAAAAGTGTTGCAATAACCTC
>CAJUMS010000075.1 GCA_910587465.1 uncultured Oscillospiraceae bacterium | reverse complement strand
AAAAAACTCGTTTTTTTTGAGAAAATTGTGTAAAGTTATATTGACAAAATCACATTGACTCGGAACTCGAACAAATCCTCTGCTTTGATACGAGTATTGATGTTGAGGACTTTTGCAATCATAAATCCGCAATATATCTTGTACTCCCCGAAGAGGACGCGACCAAGCACTTCTTGATCTCGCTGATTTTTCAGCAGCTCTATCGCGAAATTTTGACAGTAGCAGACGAAAAAGGCGGTCAGCTTGATAAGCGCGTGATGTTCTATATGGATGAAATCGGCACACTCCCCAAAGTTGACGGATTGGAAATGATATTCTCCGCATCGCGCTCCCGAAAGGTTTCGATAGTCGCGATAATCCAATCCCTCGCGCAGTTTGAGAAAACCTACGGCAAAGAGGGTGCGGAGATCATCGTGGATAACTGCCAATGTACTCTGTTCGGAGCGTTCGCACCGAACTCCAAGACTGCCGAGGCGATGTCTCAAAACCTCGGAAAGCAGACCGTTCTTAGCGGATCGGTGTCAAGATCGAGTGGAAAAGACGGAGGCTCGCGCTCTCTGCAGATGATCGAGCGACCGCTTATGACCGTTGACGAGCTGAAATCTATGCCAAAAGGTCACTTTATCGTGATGAAAACGGGCTGCCACCCGATGAAAACACGGCTCAAGCTGTTCTTTAAGTGGGGAATACAGTTTGAAAATGCCTATTCCCTTGAGGAAAAGTCCGAGCGTAAAGTGCAGTATGCCGACAGCAAAGAGGTCGAGGCGGCTGTGTTGAAGATGTTCCCTCCCAAACCTATACCGATTGAGTTCACGGACGATTTTGAACATAGCGCACCGGAAATTATGGATAGAAAACGTCCTCCAAGAACAAAAAAAGCATAGGCATTCGAAAAAGACTGTTAAAACAAAACAGCAGTAACGTCAAAAAAAGAGTTCAACTTAATACAATCATATTACCGAACTTGCTTCAGGCTCCCTTTTGTGATCTCAAAAACCCTATCACACAAAACATCAATATCAACCGAATTATGCGAGGCGATTATCATTGCCTTGCCCTCGTCCTTGAGCTGTAACAGCAGCTCGCGCATATCCTCAACACCGTTCTTGTCGAGACCATTCATCGGCTCATCGAGGATAAGGATATCCGGGTCTTCCATTATCGCCTGCGCTATCCCCAAGCGCTGCCTCATTCCGAGCGAATATTTCCCGACGTGCTTTTTCTCGTTAGGGTTTAAACCGACCTTTTTTATTACGGAACGAACGTCATCTTTGCCGATCTTGCCGCGTATCTTTGCGAGCTGCCACAGGTTTGAAAAGCCGCTGAAATTCGGCAGAAAACCCGGCGTTTCAATTATCAGCCCTATGTTTTTCGGAATGTCAATATCCTTGCCGATACGCTTTCCGCTTACCGTGATATCGCCGCTGTCTGGCGTGATAAAACCGCAGATACACTTCATAAGAACGGTTTTTCCGCTGCCGTTGTGTCCGATTATCCCCACGATCTCGGAACTGTCCACCTCGAGATCAACCGATTTCAGTACAGTGTTGGTTCCCCAACGCTTAACCACGTTTTTGACCTCAATAACGCTCATGTTATCTCCTCCTTGGTGTCCAAAACAAACTTTACTTTCTTTCCGCCGAATATATAAAGCGCGATGAGTTCTAAAGAAAAGCATGTGCATAAAACGGTTATTATCCACGAAACATCTGGGTAAATGGAAATACCGTTTTTATCCATAATAAATAGCGAGCACCAATTAAGCGGCGAGAAATAATACAGTAAAATGATACGGCGCATATTTAAGAACATATACATAAATATAAGCGCTCCCGATATGGCATTTCCGACATTATGCTTTAACGCCAAATTTGAAAGCAAGGTGATAAGCCCTAAAATTACAGAACCTGCGTATGCTATGCCAAACGAACAAAAAAACCCTTCCAACGGAGAAAAATCAGACAGTACACTTTGTGGAACACTGAAAGTTAATCCAAACGTTTCTTTGGCGTTAGTTGCCGCAACGGTCTTAATGATTTTCCCCCAATTATCCGCGCTGAAGCCCAGGTTTGGAAATAGTGCAACACAAAAGCATATAAAAATAAAAGAGAAGTATATCAGAGAAACAAGCAGAACGTACAGCACTTGACTGAATATCCAAGCCCTTTTGCCGCTCCTTGAGACCAGAAACATTTGCTGATTATCCTTAAATGGCAGATCGGAGAACAGAATAAAAATCCCCAGAAAGATTATGATAACTTGATTTAACGATGTAAACAAAAAAGAAACGGAAAAACCGTTGACAGGAATAGAATAGTATTTCGCCATATCCGCAAGGGAGTGTGAAAATTCATTGACCGCCGCGATAGCGAGTATAAACGGCGTCCAAAAGTTTACCGACGCTAAATGCTTGTAAAGGTTTATAGCAGTGAGTCTGAATACCGAAAGCATAACCTTTCCCCCTATATGCTCTTGTTCATTTTAGAACGCAGTAGCTTTATTTCTATCAGCGATACAATTACCGTAAAAACGATACTGAAAAACATAGGATATATTCCCGCGATAGGAGAATAAAGACTGCCTTCCTGCGTTCCACCGAATACCAAATACAGTTTGTAACCGTTTCGAAACAGAGCAAACGGGTTTATTAAGGCTGGAAGAACATAAAACAAATTAAAGCTGAAATAAAGAATATACACCAACACGGGCGATATTACAGTAAGCGGTTTGTTTGTCACAATCATAGACTGAAATACTGCGACAACAGCGAAAAAAGCCGCCATTGCTCCCTTTGTCAGAAAATACAAAAAATAACACAAAAAAGCGTTTCCCGAACAAAGCAATCCGCTGTTAGGAAATCCGAGTGTGAATGCGCGCAAAGCGGTCGACTCCAGATTAGGTATCGCGGGGCACTTTGCTAGCACATATATCGAAAAAAAAGTCAGTGATAAGATCATAACCGCACTTGCCGTTATCGCAGCCGCGAATGTAACAGCAAACGTGTATTTCTTACAACCGATCCTTGGGATAATGAATTTTAAATTACCACTCATCCAATCGTCATAAAAAAGCATTGCAGCGGGAAAAGCCGCAATCATCATTATCATATATATTGAACCCGAATTCTCTGCGCGCTGTAAAAAATAAAACAGTCCTAAAGAATCATCGTAGTGTTCTGGATAAAGAGAACTTATAAAAAAAGTCATTAGGAAAAAGCACAATCCCGTACATATCAGAAACTCAAGGGAAAGGATACCACGCTTGACGTGTGTGCTCAAAACGCCGAAAAAAACTCTCATAATTAACACCTTTCCGTCCCAAATTCGCTTCCCGTTACCGCGTCAAAGTATGTTATATAGTTTGTTGTATACGTTTTATCCTCGTAGCTGCGCGATTCTTTCCAATAAAACGCATAATACGGCTTGGCTTCATAATTCTCAAAACGACTGTTCAAGTTATTTTGGGGTATCGGCAGATAGATCAACTGCATACCATACACTTCGACTTGTGCATCCAAAATAACACTTGAGAATTTGTTTTGGATTAGTTCCTGCGCTTTATCTGTATCGATGAGTGTGACTTCCTGGAAACCATCGGGGGATGTATCGGTCTCTGCCAAAAAATAAAGGTCAAGTTGTTCAATACCGTTTTTACTGTAAACAACCCGAGCAAATGACCCCAGTACTGAATATGCGTTTCCGGGTCCATAGTTAAAACCATCACCCATATATAATGGGATTCCGTCAATTTGAAATTTTATATTGAGAAGATAATAATCTTCACTGGGAATATTATCCAATTGCTGAAAAGTATATTGAAGCTTCTCATCATTGCTTTCATCAGAATTTTCCACATCTGCTGCAGCTTCCTCGGTGATTTTCTCTTTATAGAAATCAACACCTTCTTTTTTCACCGCAAAAAAATCTTTTGTCCACCATTCATTGGGATTGATCCCAAATAGATTTTTAAATTGTGATTGCAAAACCTCAAGTGTTTTTTCACGTGATTCAAAGCTAAGCGAATCATCTTTGCTTATATACTTTTCTTCACTGGTATTTGCATATAATGAATCGCATATCACACTGTAGTGTGATCCCGTCTGTGAGTAAAACGATAACGATGTGCCATCTACAATACTACCAGTATATTTATCTGATGAATATTCAATATAACTGTAACCGTCTGAGCTTTCTTCTGTTCTTTGCGGATTGTCGTCAAACAGCTTTAAAAGCTGATCTTCGGTAAACCGTTTTGTCTTTTGCTTATATATCTTACACTTTTCGGGAAAAGTCTTTTCAACTATTTCTTGCTGCGATTTGCCATTTTCCGATGATGTATCACCATAATCATCCTTCGAACCCAATGTTATATCCAATCCCAAAGAGCCTTCCGAGGATATAGAGGGAATCCCGCCGTCAACATCTGCGCATGCAGACATAAAGACCGCCATGACAAGCAGCATAATGGCCGAAACCAATTGCTTTTTTACTTTCATTATACTTTCCTCCACAACAAATAAACTACAGCAAGAAACCATTCGAGAAACCCAATTGTTCTAAAAATTGGATTTCCCGAACATTTAATTTTTTAGAAACAAGTAGATTGATACCCGCCTTATCACTGCGACACCGTATAAACACCGCACTTCACGCTCTGCAATTCGCTTGACTTCAGTATTCGATTATCTTGATCAAATTGTTTTTGAAATACACTGGTATTTGACTGCATCGAATTTACACGCTCCGACAACAAACCCGACTTTGCAGTTTAAATGCATTTTTTAGTGTCGCCACTCATTAGATAAGTCGCGGTACATTATCACGGTGCCCACTCACCTTCATAGCGGATTAGATTAGTGTTTGCCTGCGGCTCAACGCTAGCATAAAGGATGTACCATTCGTTTATTATTCCCTGTCCGCTCTTATATGGAAGCCCAAGTCTGCCGTTGACCCACAAGTCGTACTCATTTGTAGCAGGTTTATTTGTTCTTATGCGCTCAATGTAGAACGTCATAAAAGTGGTGCCGCTCTCCAAGCCTCTATTAATATAAACAACACCTTCTAGGTCATCAGTCTTATCCCTGTCGCCCACCTTCGCCATGCCGTCAATAGTGCGCAAATACCCATCAAACGCTTGGTATTTGTAGCCATCAACAGCAAACGCTGTCGTAGTGATCAAGCAGGTAGCAAGCACTGCCGCAACAAATGATGCTAGCTTCTTTTTTATCATAAAAACCTCCAAAAAAGAAATGTGTTTTGTAACCGAGGATTCTGGTTACGTTAAGGAACATGAAAGCAGATTAACAGTTTGTTTTCCTCTAAACACATACCAAGTGCTTTTGAATAATGACATCCTGTTAGGTTAGGACATCCAACGACGCTTTCATTCATTGACAAGTCCCTCATTAATATAAATGTTCGAACAATTTAATGAGCAAAATCGAATTTCCAAAAAAGGGTTATCTTTAAACTCTATGCGGCAACCCAATTCTTTTGTTTTGAGTGTAGTATAACACTTTTTTTTTAAGCTTGTCAATAAGTTTGTGAAGTTTTGTCGAATCTTGTTATTTTTGTTAGCTTTTTTCAAAAGGCTACACAAAAGCGCACAAAAAAACGCCGTTTTTTTAGGTCGGCGAAAACATTATGTTAGGTTGACGTGTTCCCTGTATAGTTCAGCAAGACATATAAATGTTAAGCCTTCTTCAAAAAAGTCGACTTTGCCGTTGTATTTCTCAGCAATAGATTTTATTGTCTTTACGCCGAAACCATGTTCTTCAGAGGTTGGCTTTGTACTGCATAATTCAGGATTATATTTAAGTACGGAACACGGTATGCTGTTCTTCACAAGTATTATTACTCTGCTGCCAACAGCGCTTATTTTGACCTCAACCAAACGCGATTCCAAATCGCACTTTTCCGCAGCACAAATCGCATTGTCCAAAAGATTTCCAAGCAAATTACATAAATCTATATCTTCAATTCCGGAGATATCCCTTTCAACACTACAAATAACGTCTATTCCTTTAGTCTTAGCTAATGTCAGCTTTGTGTTTAGTATCGCGTTCATGAAGTCGTTTTCAACGTTCACGACGGTTTCGACGCTCGAAAGGGTCTCGGCTTGTTTTTCTGCGAATTCCTCTGCCGCATCGTATTTCTTGCCCTTGATAAGAGCCGCCATTGATGCGGCGTATTGCTTCATGTCATGCCGTAGCCTACGGGTCTGATCGTACTGCTCTTTGATTGATTCTGCATATCTTTGACTGTATTCGTTTCGCTTTTTATCGAAAAGCAGACTCTCCTCTCTTTTGTGTGTTTCATTAAGGCTTGACGTTATGGACAAACACAGAATGTTAATAAAGATAATTCCCACTTCCGATGCAGTTAGTAAAATGATGTTACTTCTATCTGTATCACCATTAAGTATTACTATGTGAATTGCGCCGATAATCAAAGATGAAATAGCCAAAACCGATAGTATCAGTGCCCACTCCTTAGCATTGAGTGACTCTTTGGTTCGGCTGGTAAACTTTGTCAGAATCGCTAAAACATAACCAAATAACCCTATTCCGGTTACCATAAAAAGAAATCTTTCAAATGAATGTTCGGTGTATATTATTATAGGATCATTTTTAAATATAGCAAACAGAACATTTGCAGTAAGAGCCGCGGTGCCTATCATAACCGTGTTGGCCAAAATCGAAATAAAAATCTTCTTTAATAATGAGCCATATAAAAAAAGCATTGAGAAAAAAATGTAAAAAAGAACATAAATCAAACCCAATAGTCCTTCATATATGGTGATCCTATTTAAAATCGTAATAATTGCAGTCAAACATATAACACCGATCAAATGTGTGGTTCTTGAGTTTAAAAATCTGCATTTGTAATTAAATGAGTTCAAAATAAAATGAATGCAAAGAAAAGACTGAGAAATGTTGGCAAGCAATTCAAGACACATCCATAATATATCGGACATAAGCTTCTCTCCTAACTGAATTTTTTCCTATACCGCAAATACACCTCGTCAAACTCCTTTTTGTAACCTCTGCTTATTGCAACTTCCTCACCATTTATTAGTCTTAGATCCATATTCGGATAATCTACGACGTCAATGTGAGCCATATTCACAATATATCTGTTGTGCGTCCGCACGAAGATATTGGTGTTCAGTCCTGACATAACAGTAC
Organism: uncultured Oscillospiraceae bacterium; assembly: GCA_910587465.1. Lineage (GTDB taxonomy): Bacteria > Bacillota > Clostridia > Oscillospirales > Ruminococcaceae > CAG-115. Next base: position 5,996 of record CAJUMS010000075.1, on the reverse strand, counting down.
TGAGTTTGCCGCGTACTTTAAGATTTGTTCCATCCCAAAAATAATATTCCACATTATTCAGGTTGCTCTTTATGTACAATATATCGCTTGGCGATACCACTTTTTTGCTCTCATAAGCTCCTTCGATGACAATCTTCTTGTTTGTTGATATATGCAGCGAGAGCTTGCTTACAACATCTCTGAGCTTATTCTCAGTTACTTTAAGCTTGCTCTTTGGGATGAAATAAAACGGCTGAAAATCAAAGCTGTCATAAACCATGCTGCTTTCCGTGGTGATAAAGATAATGTATGTATCACGCGAAAAGGCTCTAATTTGTTTGGCAGCTTCAAAGCCGTCTATATCCGGCATAACGATATCCAAAAAAACAACATCAAACGGGAGTCGGGTGTTGCTCTCGAGGAAATCTCGACACGATATGAATGTGTTGATCTCACACAGCATTTCGGTTTCCGTAAATATCTCACTCAGTTTTCTGTCAAGAAAATCAAGCATTGGCTTATTATCGTCGCAAATTGCCACATGTAGCATATGTATACTCTCCTTTCACCCGAGTGAACCTGCCCTTCACAGAAACGACTTATTTGTCGCCAATATATACTATCAATATACTTTTGACCACGATCTGTAAAAATTAATGTATAATTAGATTAATTATAATATGGGAGGTTAACAATGAGGTTTTCAGACACTCTAAAGGAACTGCGCGAAAAAAACGGATATACACAACAACGTCTTGGTGAGTTATTGCATGTGTCCAAAAACTCAATCTCACATTATGAACTTGGAAAAAGTTTGCCAGATATAAATGTACTTATTGAGATGACCGATATATTTGACGTGTCCATGGATTATCTTTTGGGACTGACAGATTATAATCTGTCCAAAGACATACTCAACAAGTCTTTCGATAAAACCACCAAAGTCGGCAGTGTGATTGAGTCTATATTAAGATTAGACAAAGAACACAAGAACGATATGTTAAAGATGCTGCGTTACATAGAAAGGGATAACCGTGATAGGCACAACACGCCCTAACCCTTTTTATTATAGCATAGATTTTTAAATAAGTCAAGTCGTTACTAAAAAATCCATGGCAGTTTACCTGTTGTGGACAATTTTGTGCGCACATATTGCAAAACTTCACAACATACCACAAAACTTCACAAACTTATTGACAAGCCCATTATTTTATTGTATACTATCGAAAAAAGGAGTGTGTTGCATTATGGTGTGTTGGATATCATCACATATCTTAAATTTTATACTGCATAATTTGGACATACCATCTGAAATGAAAGAAGCATATCAATATGGAATAGAAATAACAATTTCCTCCATATTAAACATTGTGCTTATCTTGGTTTGTTCGCTTGTTGTAGGCGACATTTTGGCCGGTATTACATATTTATTTATATTTATCTTCCTTCGATCTTTTACTGGAGGATATCATGCCACGACATATTTTAGATGTAATGCAACATTTGTATTGACGTTTTTAATAACGTTTTGCTTTTATAAAGCAATTGTTTACTTTGAACTCCCGTTTTTCGCGTCTGTGGCGATTGCGTTTTTGAATTTGATTCCAATTGTAGTGTTATCACCTGTTCCAAACAAACACAAACCATTGACAGCCGAACAGAGGAAACATGCCTATAAGCTGTCACTAATAATCGCCTCGGTGATATCATTAATAGGGGTGTCACTACTTACATTAAAAATTCCAATAGGCGCAATGATAATCACTACCGTTACTATGGTATCGGTTTTGATGATAACAGAAACTATAATGCAAAGGAGGGGTATTCATGAGTGTTAAGAAGGTAGTTGCAAATGCTGTCGCAAAACTGGCTCTTAAATCCGCAAAAGCCGCTTGCGGAGCAGCATCCGGTTATGGGCCGTATCAACCTAAAGAGCCTGCAAATCTGAAGCAGCTGCTTAAGGTGACATCGTTTACGAAAGTTGGCATTTAGGATCATCGGAGATCAACCTATAGGTTGGTCTCCGATTTCTATACACGCTTTAAAAGTCCTTCATAGCACAGCGTTGTGACGTTACATTTCAAGTGTGAAAGGCAACTCTATCTTGATTGGATTGGTATTTTTGATTATACTAACAAACAGGAAAACGTTGACTCGAGTTAAGCGATAAAGAGCAAAAAATTGCTCGATCGCTTGATTTGATAATCGACGTTTTTTCTTGCGTTCCTTCGATATTCATATTAAACAATACAAAGCTTTGCAAGATACGTCCAAACTTCACAAAGTCCTTGACAATCATATTTTATTGTGCTATAATCAACGCAAGGTCAAGACCGAACAACCTAACGATATGGAAGTGAGTATCTGACACCTACATATCAAACTTCTCTATTTTAGATGGAGGACAATATTATGAAAGCAAAAATTACTCGCGGTGCTGAACAACAAGATCGGCAAGGAGGAAATCAGAAACTCGATAAAGAGCGTCGGTCTTAACCCGGACGACAAAAAGCACGTCGGGAAGTTCTCGCTTGGAATGATGCAGCGCCTCGGCTTGGCGCAAGCGATAATGGAAGATCCCGATCTGCTTATCCTCGACGAGCCGATGAACGGTCTCGACAAGGACGGTGTAAAAGATATGCGGCAATATCTGCTTGATCTTAAATCAAAAGGCAAAACGATCCTTATCGCGTCGCACTCCGCCGAGGACATCGATGTGCTGTGCGATACCGTTTGCGAGATGGATAAAGGGAAGCTGGAGAAAATACGTTGACTTTGTTGCTATACCACTTTTGCGGCGATGCAAGGATCGCCGCATTTATTTTGAATTTTATTAGCTGTAATTCAACTAATTGCTAGTTGAAAATCGGCTAAAATGCCTGTTAAACCCTGCTATAATTTAAATATAGGGGGTGATTGATTGAAAGAAAGGGCTAACAGGCTTTATGAATTGCGTTGCAGCCTCAGGCTTTCGCAGACTGCGGTTGGCATCAGGCTCAACCTCTCTCAGTCAAGAGTGAGTGCCTATGAACGAGGTGAAAGTATCCCCTCGGATGTTCTAAAGGGATTTGCCTGTTTATATTGTGTTTCCGTTGATTACATACTTGGTCTGACAGATGATAAATTAAGCACCTCCGTCAAGGATCTGCGCGGCGCGGAACATCAGCTGTTAGCCTTTTACAGAAGTCTTTCTCCCGAAAGCAAAAAAGTCGTTGACGGAATGGTCCGCGGCTATGAACCTAAAGTCTAAAATAACGCTGTATAATATCAATTTAAAAGGCACATCCTAAACTTACATAATCCTTTTCGCAAAATATCTCATTTTGTGAATATACCCCGACAATTCGCTTTAACAAAGCGGATTTTTTCTTTTTCCGACAAGAAATCTGACGGTAAACAATCTTTTATGCTACCGTGAAAATGGAGGACAGCGATCTCATACATTGGGCTTTGCGTTCCATTGAGGAATGAACGTATCGATTTAATGTAATCTCAACGGAGGAATGACCTAAAATCTCAGACAATGTCTTAACATCAAAACCCAATTCGATACAATTTGTTGCGAAACGATGACGGAGCGAGTGAAAAGAAACTTTAGAAAGTTTCAGATCGGACAATATTCGCTCAAAGCGGTATTGCATAGTGCGCGGCTCTACTATACCCCTTGTGCCGGAGAGCAGATAATATTCACCACTGGCTTTCAGATCTCTCAATAATGGGATAATAAAGTCGGGCAACGGGATCTCACGTGCCGATGAGCTGCTCTTGGGCGAGGTCACGATCAACTTTGTCCTTGTGTTGCCTCCGATATTCTTGATGCGCTGTACGGTGTTTCTGACGGTCAAAGTTCTTTTTTCGAGATCAATATCGCTCCATTTCAAAGCGCACAATTCGCCTATGCGTACACCCGTAGCTGCCGAGAGCAAAATCCCTATGTTTGAAGCGGTCGGATTAGCCGTTAAATACCTGTTCAGAATGGTCTGCTCGTCTTTGCCGATCAGCTCTTTCTCTTTCGGCTTGCCTTTAGGGATAACGAGAAACTCCGATTTATCCTCATAGCCGAAGCGTTTCTTTGAAAAACGGCATACCGACTTAATCACACCCGCAATGTCGGAGGTATATTTAAGGGAAAGCCCGCTTGACAGCTTCGCTTGCACAAAATCATTAAGCTGCTCCACCGTCAGCTTTTCATAATACAGCTTACCCAACGCGCTGCGGATGTGTTTTTCATATTTCATACGGTAATTCATATACGAGGACTCCTTGACTTTCAGACGAATATCCGCTAACCACAGCTCAAAAAGATTATTTACCGTCAAATTCTTGGGAGTACCGATTTTAACAGTATTAACACGCTTTTCGGACAGCGCGGACTTCACCTCCGAGTAGGATTTACCGTATATGGACGAGTATTTGGTTGTTCCATCGGGTCTGATACCGCTCTTATAACGTCCCTCCCATCGTCCGTCTTTTCGTTTGTATATATTCTCACCGCGTCTTGCCATTGTTAAACCCTCCGTTTATGACAACATTTTTGACGGCAAATGCTCTTAAAAAAGACTGCTTTTCCTTTCCGTTCTGCCCTTTTACCGCGAAAATGCTGTTATTATCAAAAAAATAAGGCTTTAGAATTGCGTTCTCAAGCCATTTTTCCTTTTCACAAAATGAGATATTTTGCGAAAAGGCATAAGTTAATTATAATACATTTTGTATGCGTTTTTCAATTAGTAATTATGTTTTAATCAGATTAGCTGAAATACGAATAGGCATTAGTGGTAATTCAAATTTTTTTGAGGAATTATTATGTTACAATATTATTACAGACGAGGGCAAACAAAGCTCGTCTTATCGTTCTTTGAAAATTGAATAGCAGTATTTCAGATACTTTCCCTTGTGCAGCCGAGAGTGGTTGAAAGCGAAAGGAGCACCGCGCCAGGACGTGTGCGGCGGTATTTATCGGAATTCGGGCGAAAACCTACGGCAGTTAGCCAATGAGTTCATCTCAAAAAAGTTCGCGGAGAATTACCGAATACGCCGCCAATGCACACTGAGCGAGAAATGGCAGCTCCCAAAACTTGCGTGGCAGCAAGTGCGCGATGACCTGTGCAAGGGGATAATGATACTTCCGTCCAGCCACAGCCAGACGCAATGGGGGCGGCTTCATGAGAACCATGTTGAGGTGAAAGACCTATGACGCTGTCGCGCTAAACAGCGGTCTGAAATACTCCCTCGGAGCGGTTATGCTCCGGTTTAGTCGGGGCAGCGGGGCAAATACGACAAGTTTTTTACAGGCAAACAGCGGAGAAATCCGCTTTAATATACAAAGTTTCGGCTCTGTGTAATTTTACGCAGAGCCGATATTTTACATAGGTGAGGAAATAAAATGAACAAGAAGAACATAAAGCGAGGCGAAATCTACCTCGCAAATCTTGAGCCGATCATCGGCAGCGAACAAGGCGGAATCCGTCCCGTTCTCATAATCCAGAATAACGTTGGCAATAAAAACAGCGGCACAACGATTGCCGCGCCGATCACAACAAAGCGGATTCCGAACAGGCTTCCCGTTCACGTTTTTACATTCGCGGGGAAATCCGGATTGCTGCAGAACTCAAGCATAATGCTGGAACAAATCCGAGTGCTGGACAAATCGAGATTAACCGATTATGTCGGTAGGATCAACGATTTCACAATGGACGAGGTCGACCGCGCTTTAAAAATAAGTGTCGGTCTAAATTCAAAATATAACTGAGGTGGCTATGAATAACGAAGCAATAATCAGGTACAAATTCTACCTATGCAGAAACTTTCTGGATAAACTGTTGAACGAGAACCTTATAACCGAGGTACAGCGCAGGAAGATAGAAAGTGCTGTTATAAAGCGGCTTTCAGGGATTTGAACCCTTGTCCGCTTTTGTCGATTATGATACAAATCTCCGCGGATATTTCGGTAGCATTGGTGATAGATAATACTAATCTCTAACCAAGATATAGACAACCGAGAGAAAATATGATATAAT
>CAJUMS010000074.1 GCA_910587465.1 uncultured Oscillospiraceae bacterium | reverse complement strand
TAAACCATGGCTGGCTTGCCGTGGATTTACCCGATAAATATATTATAGTAGGAGAATTTAATTATGAAAATCGAAACCAAATGCTTACACGAGGGTTACACGCCTAAGAACGGCGAACCGCGCGTTATGCCGATAGTTCAGAGCACGACCTACGTCTACGACAGCACCGACGACGTTGCGGCGGTGTTCGACGACCCCACGAAGTCGCTTATCTACTCGCGCTTTGAGAACCCGACAACGGACTGCGTTGAGAAGAAAATTGCGGCGCTCGAGGGCGGAGTTGCTGCAATGTGCACGTCGAGCGGTCAGGCGGCTTCTCTTCTGTCGATTCTGAACATCTGCGAGGCGGGCGACAGCTTTATAGCAAGCTCGTCTATCTACGGCGGCACGATCAACCTGTTCGGCGTTACGCTGAAAAGAATGGGCATAGAGTGCATATGGGTAGACCACGACGCGACCGAGGAGCAGCTCAACTCGGCGTTCAAGCCTAACACCAAGGCAGTTTTCGGTGAAACTCTGGCGAACCCCGCGCTTACCGTTCTCGATATCGAGATGTGGGCTAAGGCTGCTCACGCGCACGGTGTTCCGCTGATAATTGACAACACGTTTGCGACACCGATACTCTGCCGTCCGATAGAGTGGGGCGCGGATATCGTTATCCATTCAACCTCGAAGTATATGGATGGTCACGCGGTGCAGGTCGGCGGCGTTATCGTCGACAGCGGAAAATTTGACTGGACGAGCGGAAAATTCCCGTGCATGACAGAGCCCGATGAGAGCTATCACGGTATCGTATACACCGAAAAGTATGCGTTCGCACCGTATATTGTCAAGGCGAGAATGCAGCTTATGCGCGATTTCGGCTGCTATCCCGCGGCGAATTCATCGTTCCTGCTCAATCTCGGACTTGAAACGCTCGCGGTGCGCATGAAACAGTACTGCGAGAACGCGCTCACCGTTGCGAAATATATCCAAGACACGGGCAATGCGGAGTTCGTGACATATCCCGCGCTTGAGGGCAGCAAGGGTCACGAGCTTGCGAAGAAGTATCTCCCGAACGGCACAAGCGGCGTTATTTCGTTCTCGATAAAGGGAGGTCGTGATACAGCGGTCAAGTTTATGGACAGCCTCAAGCTCGCGAGCAACGAGGTTCACGTTGCGGATATCCGTACGTGCGTGCTCCACCCCGCAAGTGCGACGCACCGTCAGCTGACCGACGAGCAGCTTGTAGCGGCGGGAATTGACGGCGGACTTATCAGATTCTCGGTAGGTCTGGAGAATGTCGAGGACATTATCGCAGACTTAGAGGGCGCGTTTGCAAAGATATAAACGGAGGACATAATGGAACTGAAAAGACTTTCGGCAGACGATATTGAGCCGATAAAGAGCGTGATATTCGACGCGTTTACGGGAGAGCCGTGGAACGACGAATGGAAAAATCCCGAGCAGTTTCACCGATATATCTCGGGGCTTATAAGCAACGCCAACTCGCTGTCGCTGGGTCTGTTTGAGGAGGAGCGGCTCGTCGGGGCGGCGCTCGGAAGAATAAAGAATTGGTACTCGGGAGATCAGTTTTGGATAGACGATCTCTGCATAGTATCGGACTGTCAGGGAAAGGGCTTCGGTTCACAGTTTTTGGAGCTTATAGAGGACTATCTCGCAAAAAACGGTATTAAGAAAATAGTCCTGCTGACGGAGCGAGAATAACCCGCGTACCGTTTCTACGCTGCAAACGGCTTTACCGAAAAGCCGAACCGCATTGTGTATGAAAAGGAGGTCGGCAATGGAGATAAGGGTTGCTGAAAAAAACGATATCCGCTGTGCCGTCATAATCGATAGCGATAAGGTCATTAAGGACGCGCGGTCCGCTCTGGACTTGCTTATGAGCGTGAAATATGAAGCCGACACCAAAAATATAGTTATCGACAAGCGATTGGTTTGCGATGATTTTTTCATTCTCAGCACGGGTCTTGCGGGTGAAATACTTCAAAAATACGTCAACTACGGAGGGAGGATCGCCGTATACGGCGATTATTCGCGCTACACGAGTAAGCCGCTCAAGGACTTTATTTACGAGAGCAACAAGGGAAAAGACGTGTTTTTCGTTTCCTCGGAGGAGAAAGCGGTGGATATGCCGACGCGATGACATCGTTTAAAATGTGTATTTAAGGGTATGTAGGTGCAATAATGAATAAGCAGGAGATCTGAAAAGAACGGGTATCTGGTACGGAATAACGGAGCACAAAGCTGTTTACAATACGGCGGAGCTCGGCGATATCGAGATACCGTATCTCGAAGCAGAGGCGAAAAACCTTTTTATCCGCGAAGAATAAAAACGGAATTATTACCTTATAAAGGTGTTTCTAGACGCGGATTATCTCAAAGAGCCGAAACTTATAGGCATTCACCCTAACGTCAACACATTGACGGTATGGTTGAAAACTGACGAACTTTTTAAAATTATCATATGACACGTTAAGTTATTGCGTCGGAAATATCGGCGGAGCGGTCGAGGAACAGATCAACGGCGCGTTTGACGAAATGGAAAGACGTCTGGCTTTTGTGGGGCTTACGCTTGAAAACGTTGTGCAGATGGATTGCCTGTTCAGGGACGTATGGAATATTCCTGTTATGGAAAAAGTAATAAGGGAACGGTTTAACGGAAAATATCCCGTCCGTAAATCCATTCAGACCAACTTCGCTCATACGGGCGGTGAAAAGGGATTGTTGTTCCAAGCGGACGCGGTCGCGTATTGCGGAACGACAAATTGAGATATTATAGACAGGAGACAACAATTTGATTACAGTAAGTGATGTAAACGTCAGCTTCGGCGGACAGGTTTTATTTAAGGACGTGGACTTGAAGTTCACAAACGGGAACTGCTACGGAGTTATAGGCGCGAATGGCGCGGGAAAATCCACGTTCCTGCGCGTGTTGTGCGGCGAGCTTGAGCCGACAAAGGGCACGGTAACGCGCCCGCCCGAAATGCGGATGAGCGTGCTCCGTCAGGATCATTACGCGTTCGACGAATTCACCGTACAGGATACGGTAATAATGGGCAACAAAAAGCTCTACGACATTATGCGGGAGAAGGACGCGCTTTACGCTAAGGAGGACTTCTCGGACGAGGACGGCGAGCGCGCAAGCATTCTCGAAGCGGAATTTGCCGAGCTGAACGGCTGGGAGGCAGAAAGCGACGCGTCCAAGCTGATACAGGGTCTGGGACTTCCCGAGGAGATATTGTACAGTCAGATGTCGAGCCTTACGGGTAACGAAAAGGTCAAGGTGCTGCTTGCGCAGTGCCTGTTCGGCAACCCCGAGATCATTCTTATGGACGAGCCTACCAACCACCTTGACGTTGAGGCGGTGTCGTGGCTCGAGGACTTCCTCGCGGACTATTTCGGCACGGTCATAGTCGTATCGCACGACCGCCACTTCCTGAACAACGTCTGCACGCATATCGTCGATATCGACTACGGCAAGATAAAGATGTATGTCGGCAACTACGAGTTCTGGTATGAAAGCTCCCAGCTTATCCAGCGCATGATAAAACAGCAGAACAAGAAAGCCGAGGAGAAGATAAAGGAGCTGCAGAACTTTATCGCGCGTTTCTCCGCGAATAAGTCCAAGTCCAAGCAGGCGACCTCGCGCCGCAAGCTGCTTGATAAGCTGACCGTTGAGGAAATGCCCGCAAGCTCGCGAAAGTACCCATATATCGGCTTTGATATGGAGCGCGAGGCGGGTAAGGATATACTTCAGGTCACTGGCTTGTCAAAAACCGTCGACGGAGTCAAGGTGCTTAATAACGTGAGCTTTACTGTCGCAAAGGGCGACAAGATAGCGTTCGTAGGCGCAAACGAGATCGCTGTTACGACGCTGTTCCGCATACTCACCGAGGAGATTGAGCCCGACGAGGGCACGTTTAAGTGGGGCGGTACGATAAGCGTAAGCTACTTCCCGAACGACAACAGCGCGTTCTTCAATGACTGCGAGCTGTCAATAATCGACTGGATGAGACAGTACTCGACCGACGAGACCGAGAGTTTCCTGCGCGGATTTCTCGGGCGTATGCTCTTCAGCGGCGACGATGTTTACAAGCCCGTAAAGGTGCTGTCTGGCGGCGAGAAGGTGCGCTGTATGTTCTCGAGAATGATGCTGTTTCACAGCAACTGCCTGATACTCGACCGCCCCACCAACCATCTCGATCTCGAGAGCATAACCGCGGTTAACAACGGGCTTTCCGAGTTCAAGGGGAATATCCTGTTCGCGACCCACGATCACGAAATACTTGATACCGCCGCGAACCGCATTATCGAGATAACCGAGGACGGCTGCCTTGACAGGCAAGGAACCTACGAGGAATATGTTCAATGGCGCAAGGAGAATTTCGGCGGCACTCTGGTTATCTGATCGAAATTGTTAATTGCTTAAAGGGGAGCGATAATAATGGAACCATTACGGACAATAAAATTTCAATTTGACTACAACTGTGCTCCTATCTGGCTTATTGGTGAGGGTGATTGGCTTATCAGCAGCAAGGGGTACTTTGTCGGCGACTCTTATTCATTGGACGGAAAACCTCTTGATATACGAGAACCCGAGGATCGCCTAAAGGGCGAGGTTGAGCTTGAACAAAAAGTAAAGCTGATCTATGAGATACACAATCGCCTTTTTGATATAAACGAATTCCCCGCTGGCGAGCCATATCTCGGTTTTGAAAACGAACAAGAGAAAAAAGATTTCTTTGACGCGTGCGATTACGTTATCGAACGAATGAGAGAGATTTTCGGCAATGAATTTTCGGTGCACGAATCCACCGAACGGTTAGTTAATGAACGGTCTTGGGGCTGCAAAAAAGCCGAAACCGAAAAGAAAGAATGATCATATGAACTACATTATAATGGACTTGGAATGGAATCAGGCGGTATGCCCCGCGAAAATGGTGCGCACGCCGCTCCTGCTGTACGGCGAGATCATACAGATCGGCGCGGTCAAGACGGACGACAAATTCAATCTTATCGACAAGATAAAGATAAACGTCCGTCCTAAGTACTACAAAAAAATGAACCCGCACGTCGCGCAGATAACGGGTATCACCGATATGCAGCTCACCTCGGGGGAGATGTTCCCGCAGGCGTTCAGGCGTTTCAAGGAGTGGTGCGGAGAGCAGTTCCGCTTTATCACATGGGGCTTTGATGACTTGAATATGCTCGCCGATAACCTCACCCTGCACGGTCTCGACGCGAGCTTCGGCAGCGACTACATAAATTTGCAGCTTATCTACAACCGTCAGCTAAAAAGCGAGCATTTGCAGTGCGCGCTTTCAACCGCGGCGGAGAGCCTTGAGATACCGCTTGACGTTCAGGTCCACGACGCGTTCAACGACGCGTATCTCACCTACGAGGTCTGCCGAAAGCTGGATATGACGCTCGGTATCGCCGAATATGCCGAATATACTGCCACAATACCCCAGCCGCTTTTCAAAGATGCCGTAAACGATATCGGGGACTTGAAGAAAATGGTGTCTGATAATCGCGTTACAGACTTAAAATGCCCTCAGTGCGGCGGAGCGCTCACGCTTCGTCAGTGGCTTTTCGGCAATGGAAAATCCTGTAAGACGATAGCCGATTGTTCCGAATGTAAGGATAGCTTTCTTGTGAAATTAAAGGCGTGTATGATCACCGAGCACAATTTCACTGTGATGCGGACGATTTTCGCCGCGGGCGAGGAGGACATAACGTCATACGAAAACAAGCTGAAAAAGCGCGAGGAGCGCCGCAAGATGGTAATGGAGAGAAAGAAAGCGGAGGGAAACAATGATAAAAACGGTAATGTTTGACCTTGACGGCACACTGCTGCCGTTCGATCAGAACGAGTTTATAAAGTATTATTTTGGCGGATTGTGTAAAAAACTCGCGCCGCATGGCTACGATCCCGACGGTGTTGTCAAGAATGTCTGGAAGGGTACGGGCGCGATGATAAAGAACGACGGTTCGCGGACAAACAGCGAGGCGTTCTGGGAAACGTTCCGCGCGGCTTTTCCCGACAAGCCTGACGCGAAAGCGTTCTGTGACGAGTTCTACACGGGCGAATTCGATCAGGTGAAGCAGTGCCTTAAATACGTTCCCGATCACAAGCTCATGATTGAGCGGCTGAAAAGCAGGGGTGCGGAGATCGTTCTTGCCACAAACCCGATATTCCCCGAGTGCGCCGTCGCGACAAGGCTCGCGTGGGTGGGTCTGTCCTTAAACGATTTCGCGCTCGTTACCCATTACGATAACAGTACGTTCTGCAAGCCCAACTCTAAATACTTTGAGGAACTTTTTAAAAAGCTCGGCAGACAGCCCTCCGAGTGCATAATGATCGGCAACAGTGTCGGCGAGGATATCTTGCCCGCCAAGTCGCTCGGTATAGAGAGCTTTCTGGTTACGGAGTTTGTCGAGAACCCCGAGAACGTTGACATTTCCGAATTCAACCGCGGAACTATTGAGGATGCGGAAAAATTTACCGCCGAGAGACTTGCAAAATAATCGGTATGGATTACACGATAAAACAAATTTCCGACGAGTGCACGCTACGAGCGGTGCTGAATATGTGCTACTCGATACTCGGCGAGCATTACGAGGGCTTGTACTCCTACGAAGCGTGGTCAAGGCGGCTGGACAGGGGATATCTTATGCTGTACGCGGAGCATGGCGGCGAGCCGATAGCTGCGGTACTCGGCAGAGCGGAAAGCCCCGACAGCGCGGTGATAGGCTTTGCTGCGTGCATTGAGAAGTATCGGGGGCGCGGCATTACAAAGTCGCTTGTACAGTCGTTTGAGCGCAGCGCCCGAATGCACGATTATTACAGGATAACGCTCACGAGCTTTAACGGCGCGTGGGGCTTTTACGAGAAATGCGGCTACGAGGTCATAGAGGAGAAATTCGGAAAACGTATTTACTGCAAATATCTTGGTTAAGGAGCGGTCTTAAATGGACTATACAATAAAACGGATATCCGACAAGTTGGGACTGAAAGCATTATTGGAGATGTGTTGGGATATCCTCGGACAGCCTAATACCGAGATATATTCCGAGAAGGCATGGCAGTCACGGCTTGATAACGGCTGCCTTTTGCTTTACGCCGAGATAAACGGCAAGCCAGTCGCGGCGGCATTGGCGCGAGCCGAAAACAGTGAGAGCGTCGTGCTTGGATATTGCTGCTGCCGTGAGGAATATCGCCGGCAGGGAATTACACGCGCACTGCTTGCCGTACTTGAACATAACGCCGCCGATAACGGATATAAGTACGTCACGCTCGGCAGCGACGACGGCGCTTGGGGCTTTTACGAAAAGTGCGGCTACATCTTAATTAACGAAATTCATTGGCAGCGCATATATCAGAAACTGCTTAATACTCGGGAAGTTCTCCCTCTCTAAGATAACCTCCCGGGTTAAGGTATTTTCCCTTTACACTGCCATAATTATGACGCACAAGCAACACATAAATTGACTGGGCTATAGGAGGTACAGGTTATGTATACGGCAAATATTAAGAAGAGCACAGCCCTGTTATTGGCGCTCGCCATCGTTCTGATGAATGGCTGTCATATAAATGCTGACAGCCCACAAAGTGAAAATTCCGTCATTTCCTCGATTCAATCCACAGAAAGCACGTATGACAGCAGCACCGTATCAGATAACTTTCAAACTGAAAGTTCCGACATTTCGTCGGAGCAGTCTGAGGACAGCAGCGACTTTTCCTCGGAAGAAGAACCGCCCCAACCTGAATTTCCGTTTTACGCCGGCAGAGTATACCCCGACGACGAGCTTGTCCCGAGCGAATGGATACGCGTGGATTCCATTGCAGAGGTTATGGAAAAAGTCGACGAGATCATAAAATCCGATACTTCCGTGAGAGCCCCCGAAATCGCTCTTCCCGCTCTGATGAATAAAAATGTGCTTTTTTACCTCATGTTTTTCAGCATAAGGTCTTTGTTTGATATCAATTGGGACGCGCCGTATAATTCCCCCGATTTTGAAAAACCAATTTATCCGTTTACAACCGAATATTTCCCCGATGTACAGAGCATTTACGACTTTGCTTACCAGCCTTATGAACGTTCGTATGTTGAGGAACATTTTCTGTTCGGGACGGTTTATAGCCCCAAAAAACCTTTTGTGGAAGAAAACGGGCAAATGTACATCAACACCAACTCGTTTCCCGCTGGGTTCGGCGGGGGACCTGGTCCGTTTCTTGCCAGATCATACATGGAAATAACCGAGAAAACGGATAATAAATGCACGTTTATCTGGCATTATCCCGACATTGAAATGCTTAATCTGCCGGAAGACGGTTACGAGTTTCACTATTATGAAAAAACCTATACCGCCGAGTATGTCGAAGGCTCTTGGAAACTTAACAAAATTATTTTGAATACTGGCTGATCTGACGTCAAAAATGACCGCAGGCTTATCGCCGCGGTCATTTTTTGTTATGCAACACTAATGCAATGCGGGTTCGGATTGGTATCCTTAAATATGTTATTACTTGTTTTCCCATTTGCTTATATTTTGGAACGATGTCCCGATTGCTTCGGTAAGTTCATTTTGAGTGATATGTTTTGCTCTCCGCAGATCGGCTAAACGCAAATTTATAACTGTTTTATTCATTTTATTCCTCCCGTATTTTTTAATCAGATTATATCATAAATCTTCTTGTAAGTCAACATCCTATTAAGTTAGTTTTATCGCTGTATAAGCGAATAGGAATTTTTAAAAACAATAAAAAGTTTATAAAGATTATAATCTGTTTATTAAAATAATCCGCAGATATATCGTTGATTAAATTGCAGATATACTTGTATGATAAGATTGCCGCAAAAATCAATTGAGATTATAAAACAGTATGCCGGTCATTGCCGAATAAACGCGGATAACTTCACATAAACTTGAACAGACAAGAATTGCATGTGTGAGGTCATATTATGGTTTACAGCTTTAACGACTTGAAGTGCAAAGAGATAATCAACGTCAAAACGGGTGCAAGGTTGGGCTATCCCGACGATATTGAGTTTGATAACTGTACCGCTAAGATATGCCGTATTATCGTGTTCGGACGCGCGAAGTTTTTCGGGCTGTTTGGCAGAGAGGACGATCTGTTTATCAGGTGGTGCGATATCGAGGTCATCGGCGAGGACACGATACTGGTGTCCTGCGATGTTCCGTCAAGCTGCACAAATCGCCGCGGAAAAGGATTTGGAAGTTTGTTTAAATAAACAAATACAATGTACTTGAAAATAAAGGCTAAATATGGTATAATATTTAGGTAAATGTGCAGAATAGAACATGTATCAATACGTTCGGTGCGCAAATACACACATGGCGACAGCCCTTTAGGGTGCGCGGCAACGCGTCTGAAGAGCGGTTCGGCGTGGTGGAAATGCGGCAATTACGCCGTAAATAACCAAAATCAGGAGGAAACAATTATGGCAGTAGTATCTATGAAGCAGCTTTTGGAGGCGGGCGTTCACTTCGGACACCAGACAAGACGTTGGAATCCTAAAATGGCTCCCTACATCTTCACCGAGAGAAACGGCATCTACATTATCGACCTTCAAAAGACGGTAAAGAAACTGGACGAGGCGTACAACTTCATTCACGAAACCGCGGCAAACGGCGGCGAGATTTTGTTCGTAGGCACCAAGAAGCAGGCGGCTGATTCCATCAAGGAGGAGGCTAACCGCGCAGGCGCTCACTTTGTAAACGCACGCTGGCTCGGCGGTATGATGACTAACTTCAAGACCATTCAGAGAAGAATTGCTCGTCTTGAGCAGCTCCACGCAATGGAGACAGACGGCACGTTTGATCTGCTTCCTAAGAAGGAAGTTATCAAGCTCAACCTCGAGATCGAAAAGCTTGAGAAGTTCTTGGGCGGTATCAAGAATATGAAGAAGCTCCCCGGCGCGCTGTTCGTTGTTGACCCGCGCAAGGAGAAGATCGCCGTAGCAGAGGCTAAGAAGCTCGGTATCCCCGTTGTAGCTATTGTCGACACCAACTGTGATCCCGATGAGATCGACTACGTTATACCCGGAAACGACGATGCTATCCGCGCTGTAAAGCTGATCGCAGGCGCAATGGCAGACGCAATCATTTCTGCTAATCAGGGTACTGCCGAGGCGGCAGCAGACGAGACACCCGCCGAGGACGCTGAGTAATTAAAGATAGTAAGATATAAGGAGATAAAGAAATGGCTAATATACAGGAGATAAAAGAGCTTCGCGATATGACGGGCTGCGGCTTGTCCGACTGTAAGAAGGCTCTTGAGGAAGCTAACGACAACCGCGAGGAGGCTGTAAAGATTCTGCGCGAAAAGGGTCTTGCAAAGGCTGCAAAGAAGGCAGGCAGAATTGCTGCCGAGGGCGTTGTGAAGGCAAAGGTAGAGGGTACGAACGGCGTTATTGTTGAGATCAACTGTGAGACCGATTTCTGCGCTAAGTCCGACAAGTTCTTGGAGCTTGTTGAGACTATCGCCGACACCATTCTCGCAAACGAGGCTGCCGATGTTGAGGCTCTTAACAATGTTACCGTAAAGGGCGGTAATATGACCGTCAAGGAGTATATGACCGACAAGATCGCGACTATCGGCGAGAATATGAATATCCGCCGTTTCGAGAAGCTTAACGGTACGCTTATTCCCTATATGCACGACGGCGGCAGACTTGGTACTATCGTAAAGATTACTACCGATAAGCCCGATGACGCGGAGGTTCTCACCTGCGCTAAGAACGTAGCGCTTCAGGCAACCGCTATGGGGGCAGAGTATGTTCGCAAGGAGGATATCCCCGCAGACGTTCTCGCGACCGAGAAGGAAGTCCAGACAAAGCTCGTTGAGCAGGAGGGCAAGCCCGCAAACGTTGCAGAGAAGATTGTTGAGGGGCGTATCAGGAAGTTCTACGAGGAAAAGTGCCTGCTCGATCAGGAATACTTCAAGGATACCAACATGAAGGTAGGCAAGTACATCGAGAGCGTTGCAAAAGCACAGAGCTGTTCGATCAACGTTGATGCGTTTGTTCGCTACGAGCGCGGCGAGGGTATTGAGAAGAAAGAGGACAACTTTGCTGATGAAGTTGCTTCTATGATAAAGTAACAATTTAACGGCTCTCAAAAGGAGCCGTTTTGTTATGCTTAGCAAATCCCCCGCCGTAGGCGGGGGATTTGCGGTGTTATGTCTTTTTATGTATTCGCAAACTTGGTTTTCGACAATTCCCTGTATTTTTTCTTAGTCGCCTCGCCGCCGCGAATATGGCGTTCCTGCTTGTTTTTGTCGAGGACGGATTTTACTTCTTCATACAGAGCCTTGTTTGCTTTCTCGAGCTTTACGGTAATATCCTGATGAACTGTGCTTTTGCTGATCCCGAATTGACGGGCGGCAGCGCGCACCGTAGCGTTATTTTCAACAATGAATTTCCCAAGTATAACACATCTTTCCTGACTGCTGTCATTGCATTGCTTCAAAGAATTTCCCCCCTAACTGTGTTATTTCCGACAATAAATATTATGTTGACAAACAGCGGTTTATGATTGCGGACAAATTCTCGGGAAAATAAAATCACGGCTTGACAATAAAAGGGAAAAGAGGTATAATTTAAATGTATACAGTTAAAGGAAAAAACCGTATTTACGGCTGGGGTAAATTATGAGCGGGAATATCAGGCGATTAAGCAAGGCGCAGTATCTCGGCACAATGGGCAGAAAAATGCATAACATAACCGGAACCGCCGTTATTTCAGACGATATATGGAGCTGTGCGGAGATGCTGCAGTTTTGACAAGTAAAAGAATTGCTATGCTGCAATAGTTGTTGATTTGACGGATAATTCGATATTTGGCTTTTGTCCGCTTGATCTTAACAAAGAATACGGAGTGAACGGGTAGCGGCTGCCATTTTTTGTGTTGCTTTATTAAATATTTTAAGAGGTAAATTATGGAAGTTTTTGAGTTTTCGGAAAAGATAAGATCCGCTGCCGAGGCGGCAATGCACAAGTGCAAGGGGCAGTTCGCCGAGTTGGACAGGCTCTGCGAATATAACGGTCAGCGCGTTCTAAAAGCGTTTATCGACAACCGTGTGAGTGAGATACACCTTAAGGGAACGACGGGCTACGGCTACGACGACGAGGGGCGGGACAAGCTCGACAAGGTGTTCGCGCAGGTGCTCGGCGCGGAGGACGCGCTTGTCCGTCACAATTTCGTGAACGGAACACACGCGCTCACTACCGCGCTTTTCGGTGTGCTGCGCCCTAAGGACGTTCTGCTGTCCGTTACGGGTATGCCTTATGACACCATGCAGGAGGTCATTCTCGGGGAGAACTGCGGTTCGCTGAGAGATTTCGGCGTAAATTTCGCGATGATACCGCTGCTTGACGACGGTATGCCGAACTATGCGGAGATAGCGCGGCGCGCTCCCGAGGCGAAGCTTGCCTATATTCAGCGTTCGCGCGGGTACTCGCTGAGACCGTCGTTCGATATCTCTACTATTTCAAAGATAATTCAGGCTATCCGCAGCAGCAACCGCGACTGCGTAATAATGGTTGACAACTGTTACGGCGAGCTTGTAGAGGACAAGGAGCCGACGGCGGTCGGAGCTGATCTGATAGTCGGCAGCCTTATAAAGAATTTGGGCGGCGGTATTGCCGAAACCGGTGGATACATAGCCGGCAGAGCCGATCTTATCGAGCAGTGCAGCTATCGGTTGACCTGCCCCGGCGCGGGCAAGGAGGTCGGCTGCTCGCTTAATCAGCTGCGAGGGCTGTATATGGGATTGTTTCACGCTCCGGAGGCGGTGTGCGCGGCGCTGAAAACCTCGGTGTTTGCGGCGGCGTTCTTTGAGCAGCTCGGCTTTGAGGCATTCCCAAAGTATAACGAAAAGCGCACGGATATAATCGCGGCGCTGAAATTGGGCAGCCCCGAAAAGCTGATCGCGTTCTGCGAGGGTATTCAGAGCGGTTCGCCGATAGACAGCTTCGTCAGCCCCGAGCCGTGGGATATGCCCGGCTACGACAGCAAGGTAATTATGGCGGCGGGTGCGTTCACGATGGGCGCGTCGATAGAGCTTTCCGCCGATGCTCCGCTCCGCGAGCCTTATGCGGTGTGGTTGCAGGGCGGTCTGACATTCCCGACGGGCAAGACGGGTATAATGCTCGCCGCGCAGAGAATGTTCGAAAAGGGGCTGCTATGAGCAAATTGAGCATATTTAAGGCAACACCGCACAAAGCAGCAGAAATCCGCTGCCCAAAATAACAGAGT
>CAJUMS010000073.1:3792-13667 GCA_910587465.1 uncultured Oscillospiraceae bacterium | reverse complement strand
AAAACAAAAATATAATTGACATCAGAACCGAAATCGTATGCGTTGACAGCACAACCGTAAAGGTTCACCCGGACGCTGCGGGAGCAAGAAAATCTTGCGGTGAGCAAAGTATCGGACACTCAAAAGGGGGTTTACAACAAAAATTCATTTGGCTTCCGCGTCTGCCGAATTTGCGTTAGCATTTCATCTTTCTTTAGGAAATAATCATGATGCTCCAGAAGGGAAAGCTTTGATCGGGAATATAGTTTCGCACGATAAACATCCGCTGCTTATGGATTGCGCTTACGAAGATAAAGCAACGCGCCAAGCCGCATTGGACAGCGGATTTATTTCCGCGGTTCCGCCGAAGAAAAACCGCAAATCTCCTTGGGAGTACGATAAAGAACTATACAAACGCAGAAATGAAATTGAAGGATATTTTCGCCGCTTGAAACGCTTTCGCAAGGTGTTTACCCGCTATGACAAACTTGATATTATTTTTATTGCGTTTATTTCTTTTGCCATGATTTTAGATGCTGTTTTAATGTGAACAGGCTCTAGTTTTTCCATATATTTCAGGAGAAATAATTGATGTTTCATCACCAACACCACCCAGTCTGTTGTTAGCTTTTTCAGTATATGACTTATCACATATTATCAAAACTTTACAAACATCGGGATCGTTAACGCATTTCTCCATGAAGGCATACTTATCCTGCCACTCTTTTAAATCCCATTTATCCAAACAACATCCACTCCATAGGACACCAATCGCTCTGCCAACGGCTTGGTTATCTCATTGCTTGGACATGAGTATTTAGGGTTTTGAATTTCTGACATTAGCTTGCAACTCATTATAGTTATGGAGAAAACATAAAAAGCGCTTTCCACACAAAAGCGCTAAAAAATCAAATTCTTTCACTGCCGTGACGCAACCCGAAGCCAGCTCGTCTGCCATTTCCGCCACATCTGCATATTAAAACTCAGCAGTCTCCCACTGAACATATAATATTATATCACAATACCTTTGGTTTATCAAGTACTTTTTTTAAACAGCCACATAAATTTTGGTTAACCACTAACAAAACCATTGAGACGTTCACATATCGGTCTACGAGAGAAGCTTCATTCTTCGTATACCTTCTTCCCAAATTGATATGCAGCAGTCAGATGCTCGGTCTTGTCTATCTGAGGTTTACTGTTCGTGTCGCTGCAGCCGCCGGTAAGCAATATACCATTATCATGGAATCCGATATAGTTGACTAATGTAAATTTGTAGTATGATACTGCCTGTTCAAATGTCCAAAAGAAGTTGTCAGTCTCAGTTATAAGCAGTGCGCAGTCCTTTTTGGCATAAAGTTCGTATCTGCCCAACGGCTGGTCTTTGTCCTCTTCGGCAATACAGTAGAACCTTTAGATAAAAGCTTTTATACGGATTCAACTTATTCGTTTTGTATAATTATTTCAGCAGTCTTGAAAGCAGCATTACTGCAGTATCTTATAATCCACAAAAAAAGGTGACAAGCCATCCCCGAAAAAGCTCTTTTGCAAAGTAATTTACTTAATTTTATAACGCCATATGCCCAGCGATAAGCGTTATCATTTTCCACATTTGCAAAAAAACATGTCAATAATGCACAAATGCGCACGCTGCAATTTGGCATAAAGAGAGAATTAACTTAATTACAGGCAAAATTATTTAAAATATATTGACAAATTGATAACTTAATGATAAACTAAAAACCAGTAAAGCATTAAGTTTTGTGTAATCGATTACTCGATTTGTAAGTCATTTTGAAAGGAAGATTTGATTATGACAAGCACTTGCAACTTCAAAAAGGTTTTAAGCGCGATGATGGCACTAATAATGCTTATCTCACTGTTTTTTGTTTCGGAAGCGCTGAACGTCAACACGCACGCTGCATCGGAAGCGGGATTTTATGTAAGCGGAACGACTCTCCGTGACGCGAACGGCAACGCGTTTATAATGCGCGGTGTAAATATCGCGCATGCATGGTTTCCTTCGGATACACAGGCTTCCATTAAAGCCGCGGCAAACCTTGGCGCAAACACGGTAAGAGTTGTACTTTCCAATGGTGCCAAATACAACAAAACATCCTACAACGAGGTTGTAAATATTGTAGAATGGTGTAAGAGCAACGATCTTGTATGCATTCTCGAAGTTCACGATGCAACAGGCAGCGACAGTATCTTGGAACTTAACAGAGCAGTAGACTTTTGGAAAAATCTTAAGGACCTTCTCAACAACAACCGTAAGTACGTTCTTCTCAACATTGCCAACGAATGGTACGGAACATGGAACGGCGCGGCATGGGCGGATGGTAACAAAAGCGCAATTCGCACATTGAGAAACGCAGGCATCAAAAATACACTGATCGTTGACTGTGCGGGCTGGGGACAATACCCCGATTCTATCTGTTACTACGGCAAAGATGTTTTCAATGCCGACAGCGAGAAGAACACAATGTTCTCCATTCATATGTATGAGTATGCGGGCGGCGATGCAACTACCGTTAAAAGCAATATCAACAACTCGCTTAACATCGGTGTTCCCGTTATTATTGGCGAATTCGGTTGCTATCATACAAACGGCGATGTTGACGAAATGACTATAATGAGCTATTGCAAGAGCAAGGGCGTGGGATACCTTGGCTGGTCGTGGATCGGCAACGGTTCTGACTGGAGCTATCTTGATCTTGCAGTGGACCGCGACGGCAAAAGGCTTACCGACTGGGGCAACACTCTGTTTTACAGCACCAACGGGATTAAAAACACCGCTTCAAAATGCTCCGTATATACGTATGGATCATCTTCCTCAAACACAAACAATAACGGCGGTGTACTCGGTCTGGATGGCACTTACTACATAAAGAATAAAAACAGCGGAAAATATCTTGATGTTTACTACGGCAGTGCGAACAACGGCACAAATATTCAGCAGCATGATTTTAACGGCTGCCACGCACAGCAGTTCAAGCTGGTGAGCGACGGGAACGGCTATTACAGCATACTTACGGGCAGCTCCGATTTTAAAGGCGGTCTGGACGTTACCAATGCCAGCAAAGCCGATGGCGCGAATATTATCCAATGGTCAAACCGAGGCGGCGATCATCAGAAATTCCAGCTTGTAAAAATCGGTGACGCGTATGCGATAAAGACAAAAATATCCAACTGCTACTCCGCTATTGAGGTTTACGGACACAGTAAATCAAGCGGTGCAAACGTTAACCAGTGGAAGTATCTTGGCAACAACAATCAACTCTGGTATCTCGAAAAATGCGGCAGCGCGAGCAGTTCCGGTACTTCCGGCAGTTCTTCGTCCGGCAATAGCAGTCAGAACGGAAACTCATCATATGTATCTGCATTCTGGGGCAAGGCAAGCTGCGGCGCATGGGAACAGGCAGTATGCATTGATACCGCAAAGAGCGGCGGCTCTTTCAACACATATTCGATCACGCCCAATTGTCATCTCTATGTGGAATACTCCGGATCTAGAAACGAGATCGAATTGATTTTGCAAAGCTGGTCGGGCGGGGCAGAATGGGCAAAGGTTCAGTCATTCGAGAACGGTTCTGCAAATGGTCATTACTACGCAAAATGCAGCTACAATGATATGGTAAAAGCATTTGGATCTGATTTCAGCAAACTCAACAGAATAAACATCGGGGCAAAAAATGGCAGCATTACGGTATATTCTGTGTGCTGCAGCTATTCATAACACCATAACGCGCACATATTGCTCTATAAAGGAACCGCACACTTCTCTGTGCGGTTCTTCATTTTACACCTTTTATAATACTTTAAAGCTATTCAAATATTAACGCGCACGCGAATGATTGGTTTCTTTATATTCTTGCCCTCATTGCTTACATTATATCACGTTTTTACGAGAACAATATCTAAAAATCAGTATAATCAGTTTTCCTCCGGCCAGCGCATAGCCATATAAGCATTAACGGCACATTCCGTGGACAAAGCCTTTTCATCAAACCTACCATAGAGTGGCGCTGGGGATAGCAGAATCCGTTTTTCGGATGCCCTGCCTCAAGCGCAATCATGATCGACGAAACTTGCCTGCCTATAAAGGCAAAATCCTCCGATCCGGAAGCCACGTAATACGTTAAAGAAGATCAACGGATAGACCGCCCAATCTGAAGAAAATTTGCAGTGCCGCGAACCTTGATAAAGCCGAATATGCCAAAGAGGAATTCCGTGAAAAATGGGACAAGAAATATCCGAATATCCTAAAGGTCTGGAACAAAAATTGGGCAGAGCTTACCATATTTTTCGAATATCCGCAGGAGATAAGGAAGATAATATACACGACTAATGCCGTAGAAAGCTACCACAGAATAGTGCGGAAATTCACGAAATCCAAGTCGATTTTTCCTACCTATGACTCATCCGTTATCCGCATGATTATTTATATGAGCGTTTCCAAGATATCCTCAAAATGGACTATGCCGATGTGCGATTGGGGCTTGGACCACGCACAGTTATTGATTTGTTTCTAAGACAGATTCGCGGCATGATGCTTATTGGGGGGCTCTGATCTGTCGGTCAGTCCCTCTGTTCCTTCAAACTAAAGTGAATACGCTCTAATTTAACCCTTTATCGGGAAATAGTAGTCCATCTGGTCATACCCCATAATTTTATTCACGGCCGTTGATGTAATTATATTGCCCAGCTGCGGACGCGAACTATCACGTTTAAACCCATTTTCATTTAAAAACTTATCCACCTCCGCGTTCATTGAATCCAAATCCGTTTTTTGGTCGATATCCGTTGCGACAGCATAAAGACCACCACGAAAATCGATGATCTCAAATTCGGTCGGAACGCTCATGCCGTCCTCAAACATATACAACCAAGTAAAACCGTCTTCTCCGCCAAATAAGAAATCCTTGGGAAAAAGCCCGCGTTTTTGCATGGAAAGCCATTCTTCAAATCGGTTAAATTTTTTCTCCCCAAACATTCCCTTTCCGGACGAAACCATTTTACAATCCGGCATCTCATAAATTCTTATACTTTGCATTTTAAAACCCTCCTGCAAATTTATACCATCAACATTATTCAAATAACCGTCTGCGCACAACGCTCATTCAAACAATATGACAATCAATGTATAAATACTCCCATATATAATAATACCGCTCTTATTGCTTTTTGCTGCCTGCAATTTCCACGGCATTGATATAATATAAATAATCCCGAACGCTAGGAGTTACCTGAAAATTAGGGTTGCAGCAGCCGCACCGCCATATGGTTTTGCCGTTAAGCCGATAAGATATTCCCGAAGCGCAGGTTCCCGAAATTCTGTTAGCGCACCCGTTATCACTTATCAAGAAATTTTCTATGACACTTTCGGGACAGCCTTTAATGTACTCGATAACCTTGTCCATATTTTTTATACGGAAATAAAGTATGAATTCGGTATCCATACTGGTAAGCCAGAAATCTGCATTCGTATTCCTGTTACGGTCGCTCTCTTTTTTATAATACCGAATTTGAGGTCCCTCGTTCCAGTCCTGAAAATTATAACAGTAGTTTCGTTTTATCAGTTCATCATGTATCAATCGAGCCGCCGACCTGTCCTGCTCCGAATGAAAAAGAGCGGACACAGCCTCAACACCGATGCCGTATTCTTTTGTGTTCCAATCGCTTTCGAACAGTCGATAATCCAGCCTGCAAAAATCCTTGAAACTGTCAATATTATTTGATTTTACTGACAGAACATACAATGCCGCCATAACATTCTTATTATCGGGATACGAAACAGTAATATTGGTATCGCTTTTTATTTTACCATTAACCAATCCATCAGCCATAATTCCGTAATTGCCCAGCTTGTTCAGGAACGCTCCAAGATTTGTAATTTTCAAAGCCTTACATTGTTCCTTCAATTTATCCGCTCGTATGCATATTTCGCCATTTTGCCTCAATTCCCCCGAATATCCCAACACATAAATAATTTTCGCGTATTTATAAGATTCCTCGCGGGACGCTCTCGCTTCCTTGGAAAAATACCCATATTCATTCATATCGTATATCGGCAGCATCATATCGGCAGGATCATGCAATATATCTTCATAGCAGTGTGCAAAAATTTCATGAAGCTCATCAAATCCATTTTTCAATTCTTCGTGCGTACATATTGTTTTATACACGTCATGTATGGGAAACTCATTCGGATATGACATCAATTCTTTTTTTCTGAGCTGCGACCATCGCTCTATCCAGTATGTCATCTTGACTTTCCTTTCGGTTCTTATTCTCGCGGCGTTTTTCACCCGAACATATGTTAATTGTCAAAGACCGTTCTTTAACTTTATGGGCGTATAAAAGTTCTGTTGATGATAGCCGAGCCCTTTCCTGATCTCATCGTCCACATAGATCATATGAACCGATGTCGCACGGCTGTCGTCAATAACAAAATTCGTTTTTTCCAGCCACTTTTCTATTTTTTGCATTACCTTATTGCCGCTTTCGTCGTCGCCGTCTATACTTACAGCGGCCGCGTACAGTCCGCCGGGGTGTTCAATAATTTCATACGGAGCAACATCATCCGCTGTAATTTCGTCCTTAATACGCCATATCCATTCAAGACGCCCATTATTTTCGCAAAGGAAATCGGGAGCGTCAAAAATAATCGGCTTGTAAAAATCATTGTGCGCTTCCTGCCATATCTGAAATTTCCCAAAGACATCTTCAAACGACATTTCGCCCGATGTGACCGCTCTGAATTTCGGAATACGGACAATCATTATATCGGGCACTTTATCGTTCAGCTTTTCGGTGACCTCAAAAAAGCGCTCTGCCATAGCGGAATTGCCGTTGTAGTCCACATTTGTAATCTGAGCCTCAATATCCTTGGCTTTTTCATATAACAGCTTAACATCTGTTTCTCTTTCAAAGTCCAGCCGTCGTATCTGATCGATAAATTCCAGCACGATTTTTTTCAGATCATATAAAAGCGAAACCTCTTCATCTATATCATCGACCTTCTTTTCAAGCACATCCAGAACGACTTCGGAGCCTTCCGTATTAAAAATGCGTTTAATATCTTTAATACTGATATTAAGTCTGCGTAAAATCAAAATTTGCTCCAAGCGTTTTATCGCGGCCTCATCATACAGTCTGTAAGCGTAGTCGTCGCTCCGCGTGCTTTCTATCAGACCCATATCCTCATAATAACGAAGAGTACGGGCGGATACGTTATATCTAACGGATACTTCTCTGATTTTGGCTAAGTTACCCATATTATCAATCCCTTTCATTGGTGTTGATTATATTATACACTATTCCCCAACGGAAGAGTCAATAGAAAACAAAAAAATTTTTTAGATATGATATAACACGACTGAGTCCAAATATAGGGCTCAGCCGTGTTAAAGTTTTTGCCGCAAAAACGCTTATCTATCACAGCGTTTGAACATTTACCAATGCCTTTTGTATATAAGATAAGGCAAGTTCTTCCGGACCGATGCTTCTGCGCAGCATTTCAATTATATAATTCCTTTTTTCTTTCAAGCAATCCTTGGTAAAGGACTCTCGCTGATGAGCAATAGTTGCTATTTCCGTTGCAAAGGATATAATTTCGTTGTATTGACTTATTGCCATAGCCATGAATTCTTTATCTATATCGGGGATTATATCCATACATAATTCAAAAAACTGTTTGGTTCTTAATTTGTTTTCATAATGTATAAACGCGTGGGGGAAAACACAGTCAATCTGATCCGCGTCATTTTTGTTTTCTTCTCTTAACAGATCGCTCCAGTTTTGATAAATTACCAGACCGTAGCCCTGCATTTTGTCTTCTCCGCAATGACTGTCATTCAATAACAGATCTACCCCTTTGTTGAGCGCATTGATACACGCCTTAGCTAACGGCATTTTTTCGTTTGATGGCTTAAGCGTCATCATATCGCAATCTACCTTGTACCAACCGGCATATTGATTAAGCCGGTCAAAGTTTATATTTGCATTTTTCTGATCGTCTCCCTCCACAAATCCTAATCCCTTTAAGGTATGTCCATGGTCGGAAAAGCCGACGGCAAAGATAGTATCCGTATATTCTTTGGGAATAACGATTACCGGATAACCGTGCTCAATCTGCTGACACGCGAGAGCGATAAAATCATCTTCCGAATAATCCGCCTTTGAATGTATCTCATAATCCAAACCATATATTGAAAAGCTGTCATTAACAAATTCATCCGGCGAATACGAATATCCGAAACATACGTTCGTAATAGCCGACTGCAAGATATACTCTTCGTCGTCATTTATTTGACGGTTTTTGCTATCCCTGCGCTGCTCCAATCCAAAAAATAATTTTAACGCGGTTAAAAGAGAGGCAAACGAGATGCTCTTAGGCCATTCGGGACCTGAATAATCTGCTACGGGGATCCGCGGCTTAACAAGAAATTCATAATTAAAATCCATATTATGCAAAACACATGATTTGGGATCAAGAATTCTATCAACGGAACAATTAAAAAGTCCTGACATAGCGCAAAGCATAGGTACCTCGGGTACGGCTTTTCCGTTTTCCCATTTACTGATTGCTTGAGGTGAGATCTCTAACTTCTCCGCCAACTGTTCCTGCGTCCATTTCTTCGCTGCGCGCAGATATGCAATTTGCTCTCCCATTTTCCTTACATCAAACATAATTACTTCTCCTTGTCGTTTTTGTTATAGCATGTCATATGCTATAATGTTATTATAGCTATTATACACGATAATGTCCATATATAACAGGTTGTTTTTTGCAAAACAACTAAACCCGCAGTTGAGAGCATTTTAAACACAGGATATGATTTAAAGACGCAAAAAAACAAACTTTTAATATCCGCAAATCGTAATGCCAAAAATCAATAGCTAAACGGAGAACGATAAAATCGGAATTATGGGAAGCTATGTCTTAATAATCGGTACCCACATACGAAAACCATCGGGAACCCCTTCGTTTTGAAACCATCTTTCCGAAAAGATATGTTCTTCATAAAATATACCGGAAGAACAATCAAACTCATACCCCGCGGTATTTTTTATAAATTCAACAAAAGCTTCGGAAGCTTTCATCAGGCTGAGCGCTATATCCAAATTATCATTTTCATCAAACTGATTAAGTGTGACATCATTTACCAGAAACAAACCCGAGGGAGCGTCTTTCACCTTTAACCCGCAGAATTCTTCCTGACCGCACTCATCACCTATAAGATACATCATTGCTTTGTAAGGGTGCTTTATATGTTCGGATGCATTTTGATGTTCTTCGCCCTGAGGATGATGACCGAATGGTGCAAGTCCAACATACCTTCTGGCTGTACGATCAGGTACATTCTTTCTGCACCATTCCGCCATCTGTCCCCATGCTTCATTTTCCGGATCAACACAATCTGCGGTGAAACAGATTACCTTTTCATTCCTGTGTTCTTCAATTTTTACAATAGCAGTTTCGTTCATGAACATCTCTCCTTCTTTTATACGTATTTGAAAATTAAGTTTTGGAAAACAGACCGAAGAACCTTCCTTTCTGACTTTGCTCGGCGTACTGCCTGTAAAATTGCGCACTGCACGAGAAAATGCTGCTGAACTATATCCGCACTTAGCTGCAATATCAATAACCTTATATTCGGTATTCATCAATTCTCTTACCGCATATTGAAGTTTACGCTTCCTGATATACTCATCCAGTGTCATATCAGCAACCAACAAAAAGAAACGTTGATAAGTTGATCTGGACATTCCGGCTATTCGTGCCGCTTTTTCGTAGTCGATCTCTTCAAACAGATTATCTTCTATATACGCAATCGATAAATTAAGTCCTTCTATATAATCCATGTTAACGCCTCCTTTTATAATTATAG
>CAJUMS010000073.1:0-3692 GCA_910587465.1 uncultured Oscillospiraceae bacterium | reverse complement strand
CTGCACATTTCACCATAAGCATTGATATATTTATTAGGAACATTTAACAGATAATAATGTTTTTATATCGTCAAAGTGTTCATTACATGTAACGCGATAATGAATCCAGCCGCCGTCACCGCAAGGATACCTGTTGTCAATACATTCCTGTGTATATTTTTGAAGTTGATGATAAACGGCTTTATATTGCTTATCCGATAACCTCATCATAACAGTGAAAGCATTTTCTTCCGCAAAAACATTGCATATAAGCTTGTTTTTATTTTTATGAGCGACTCCCCAACCATATTTATTACCATACGGGAAAACAATTTTTTGCTCTGTGTTAAAGGCGGATTTCAGCCATTCATTAAGTAAAGAAAACTCTTCTGAATTCTCACCGCAAAATTCTGCCATTTCTTCTATTGTGGGCGTTGCTTGCTTATTGAGCATTCTTTCGTACATAAATACCCCGCTAAAAAAAAATTTATTTGATTATACCATTGTCCGATATCCGGAGCGGCTTTACTTTGCGGACGGTGTGAAAGTAGTAAGTGAAACTGCCGTTATCCTCGGACATTATCGAGCATATTCCTTCGGAGAATATCATCATAAGCCGTGCGCTGAATTCCCCCAAATCCCAAAGCAAACGCAGCCGTTTTTGGTTCTCATAAAAAGACAGTCGTTCTCGAAAGCCACGTAGTTGAACAACTCGTTAATTCTCTGATATTCCGAAACAATATCGACGTCAAAAAGCGTTTTCCCTCAATCTCACGGTAAACATTGTTCCGCGTCCGATTTCCGAGCTCACTTCGACCGTGCCTCCGCCAAGCTCAACTATCCGCCTCACCAGCGGCAACCCCAAGCCGTTTCCTTTTGTCGCATGCGAGCTGTCGGCCTGATAGAACTTCTCGAAGATATGCGGCAACGCGTCCTCCGCGATACCGCAGCCGCTATCCGCAACCACGACCGTAACAAATCCGTTTTCACGCTTGCAGGAAACGCGTATCAGTCCGCCCTCGGGTGTGAATTTCACTGCATTGTCGAACAGATTATTCCAGACGTGCGCCAACAACTGCTCGTTCCAGAAAAAACTAATGTCCTCCAGCCCCTCCATATCTATCTCGATGTCTTTCTCCGACCATTGCGGCTCAAGCCGTATCATACAGCCGCGGAGCTGCTCGTCAAGTGAAAAAGTTGTTTTCTCGGTAATGATATCTTTATTATCTAGACTTGTCATAAGCAGAGTGTTTTGTGATAATACCGAAAGATACTCCGTTTCATCAAGGATTATTTTTGAGAATTCCCTCTGCTGTTCGAGAGTAAGGTCACCCTCATACAGCTGCCGCGCAAACCCGCGGATAGACGCGAGCGGAGTTTTGAATTCGTGCGAAAACGAGGAGATGAAATCCTTTCGGAACAATTCGGTATTTCTCAGTTCCTCAGTCATATCGTTGAAGTCGCGGATAAGCTCGCGCAGCTCCTTGATCGTGTGCTTCTCTATCCAGCCGATTTCCAGACGCACCGTGTAATCGCCTCCCGCGACGCGCTTTGTCGCCTTGATAAGCACCGAAAGCGGTTTCAGCACGGTATTGCCGATAATAAACAACAGCAGCGTGCCTATGATAATGCTCGCGACGACCGACGCTATGACCTGCGTAGTGTCGGTCGTGCCACCAGTCACAAATCCGATAACGATAGCCGCCGTAAATGTCAGAATATCCGCCGCCAGACTTATCAGCAGTGTGAGGATAGTCAGCTTCATCCCAAGCCTGTTCACAACGCCGAACAGGCGGTTTTTGTCTATTTTCCTTTTCACCCGTGATAAAACCTCCGCTTACTTTTACTTATCGAGATTCCCAGAACTCAAACCACTCAATAACTGCCCTGTCCGATTCCAATGGCGCGACAAATTTTTCGATATACCAACTGACATCGGTGTAGCGGCGACGGACGTTCATGTCAAGAGTTCTCCTGTTGAGATCGCAGGCAACGGAAAGCTTGTTGTGGGTGGTTTTAAGCAGATCTGTGACCGGCTCGCCGTTCTCGTAAAGCATGATACCGACGGTCAAGCCGCTGCGTTCCCTTTCCGTGATAATATCCGAAAGCTCGTCAAATGTCACAGACAGATATTCCCAATCGTAATCGTCGGAGGTGATAATATACGCGCGGCCATTGCTATCGAAAACGCTCAGCCCGCGCTTAAGATAAACACCGACTATATCCATGATTTGATACTCACCAAGATGTATATTCAGGTTCGCGTCAAGCGACATTTTGCACCTCCTAAATTCTTCTCCACACAGCGAACAGCATCCAATCCTTTGCGTCGGGAGCATCGCTGTATTTTTCATACATTTTTTCTAAGACCGCCCGCGCCTTTTGATAGCCGTCTATCAGACCCCACCTGTTCAGATCGTCCTTTGTGAACGCTCTGTCATAAGCGAAGCCGCAATTGGTAAGCGCGCTTATTTCCCATTCGTCCGCGATCTCAAAGCCGCAGAACGTGAAGCCCTCGATCACGCGCTCGGCGATATCCGGAGCGTCGATCTCATTTCCGTTTATATCGAGCATACAATATTCGCACAGTATCTGTTGATTCTCTGTCAACGGATAATCGCGCGCCAATTCTTCGGTCATGATCTCCAGAGGCTCGGTAAGCGTTACGACTTCCTCAAAAACTGCGAAATCATCACAATCCAGCGTATCGGGGAAACGCCTGTCACACAGAAAAAACTGCGGATTTTTCCTCATATCGAGCGCTACACGGTATTCACCCGATTCATCGGGAAGATAAACGAAATTCCAAACGCGCATAGCTCCTCCATCAGTCGTTCCTTACAGCCTTATATCCCAGCCCTCTTACTGTAACTATCGAGAAATCGGGATTATCCTTGAACCTCTCGCGCAGGCGGTTGATATGCACGTCGACGGTGCGCGCCTCGCTGTCAGAGTCCATGCTCCAGAATTCCTCCATCAAATTCTGCCGCGTAAAGGTCTTTCCCGGGAACGACAGCAGCTTAAAAAGTATCTGAAATTCCTTTCGCGGCAGCACGGTAGCATTGCCATTCCGTATAACGGAAAACGAATCGTAAAACAATTCTGTGCCGCCTACAACGATCTTCTGTTCCTCGCTTATTTTACTGCGGCGGAGGAGCGCTTTTATGCGCAGCAGCATTTCGATCTCGTCAACGGGCTTGACCATAAAGTCGTCCGTACCTAGCAGGAACGACTTACGCACGTCCTCCGCGGAGTCCTTCGCAGTGATTATCAGCACGGGCACGGTAGAGCCTCCATCGCGCAGCGCTTTCAGGCAGCCGTAACCGTCCAGCACGGGCATCATCACGTCAAGTATCATCAAGTCAATATGTTGACGGTCAAGCACCGCAAGCGCTTCCTCGCCGTTAGCGGCGGCAAACGGACGGTAACCGTTCTTTTCAAGTGTATATTCATACAGCCGTCGTATATTCGGCTGATCATCAACTATCAGTACATTAAACAAAACTTCACCTCTTAGTATTAAGGTTCAATGCAAATTCCGTGACAAACTCCGTAAAACCCTCCTGCGGTCTGCGGTGCTTTATATCGGCAGTGACAAGCTCAGGGGCTATATTATCCGTAAACAGCGCCGTGCCCGCCTCGTTCAGCATAGGTACGTCCACAAGACTGTCACCTGCGCAGACGATGTTCTCGCGTGTCAACTCAAGCCGTTC
>CAJUMS010000072.1 GCA_910587465.1 uncultured Oscillospiraceae bacterium | reverse complement strand
GTGAAAGTTTGATGAAATCTTCATTTTACCACTTGACTTTTATTTGCAGGTCTTTCCTTACTGCTATTATACATTAATTCGACATTTTTTTCAAGTGTTTTTTATTTTGTTCCCCTAAAAACGGCGTTTGTCCAAAATATATTGAAATCTACTTGCAGTAAAGATATAATGCAATCATAGGCAATTTCTATTTTTTCGTTAGGAGGTATTACTATGCACAAAGATATGATTAAAGAGTTGTACTATGGCAAGATCATTCCCAGCAACTCAATATCCTACAAAACAAAGAAATATGTTGAGGCGAGTGGTAAATTTTACAAGCTAAAAGAACTGCTGAAAAGTTCACTTGACAACAAGCAGGCAGAAATTTTATATGATATTATTGAAGCTAAAGAAGCTATGACTGACGAAATAATCTTTGGATCGTTTAAGGAAGGCTTTAAGATTGGTATGTGTCTTACAGCCGAGGGACTGAAATCTAACAGTAAACAGGACAAAGCGTGATATTGAATTATACTTGACTAAAACAGGAGAAACCGATACGAGCATTTCAGTCTCATGGACTCCGGTTGAAAACGCCTCATCATATTCTGTAACAGTCAATAATGAGGTCATTTCCGATAATATTAACTCAACAACTTATAATATTAATGAGCTTGAGAGTGCGAGTGAATACTTCATAGTTGTTGGAGCATATGACAACGACGGAAAATTGCTTCTTGAGAGCAATGAGTTATGTGCTCATACAAATATTACTATAAATTCCAATTATACATTAACAAAAGATATAAGCGCTGCGAATATTTATGTCAATAATGGTACGTTCGATCTGAACAGTCATTCCCTCACGGTAGACGGCGACGTATGGCTGAGCAACGGAACCTTGAACGTGAACAAGGGAAAACTGTATATCGGCGGAGATTTCAACCTCAAGCGCATAGATTACACTTACGGTACAGGATATCTTAAAATGCAGAACGCCGAGGATCATATCCTTGTAGATGGCAATATGTATGCATCCCCTCTTTATAACTACAGTACCCTGACCGCAGGAACAATTGAAATAAAGGGTGACTTCACACAGAAATATTACAACAGCGGTTATCAGAACAACTTCTACTGCAGTGGTAACCATAAGGTCATTCTCAGCGGCGAGAAGCTCCAGACCGTATCCTTCGCCTCCACTCAGTCGCAGTTCAATATATTGGACATTCAGAATTTTTCGGAGGACGGCGTTGTGTTCTCAACGGCGAGCGTTCCGGCTGGACGCTTGAGGAAGATGAAATCATCGACGGCGATCTGAACCTGTCGAGAGGAACTCTTGACCTCAACGGACACAAGCTGACCGTGACCGGAAACCTGGTTCAGTCGGGCGGTAATGTGCTTGTGAACGGCGGCGAACTGGATGTACAGGTCGATTATCGCGTTCAGGCGCTTAACGGCGGTAATTATACTACAAGTCCCGGTACGCTCACCATGAAAAACGACTCCGACACCGTAAAGGTAGGCGGAGATTTCATCATGCAGTCAACCAGGAGCCACAGCGAACTTCTATCTGCGGGAACTCTGGAGATTGGAGGAAATCTGACGCAGCTTTCGGGCGGGGCGGGTAACAACTTCTATACGACCGGAACGCATACGGTCGTGCTGAACGGTTCGGGCAAGCAGACTATCAGCATAGCCAACAACGAAAAGAATAACTCGCGCATTGCAAATCTGAAAATTGAAAACACCTCCGCAGAGGGTGTTAACATAGCGAGCCGCGTTTACATACTGAACAAGCTGTATAATACCGATTCCGTCGTGACCGGAAGCTCAAATCTGCATATTACGGCAACGACCGAATTCCCCGACGGCAGATGGAACTATGACGCTAATTTTGTAGAGAACAGAACCGTTCCCGCAAATATCGGTTTCGGCGGCTCCGTATATATAAACGCATCGCTTACTCTCGCAAGCGACACCACTATTGATCATGATCTCACTATCAACAACAATCTGAATCTCAACAGCTATTCCCTCACAGTGGACGGCGACGTGTGGCTGAGTAACGGGTATCTGAACGTGAACAAGGGCAAGCTGTATATCGGCGGTGATCTGAATGTCAGCAGCACAAATAAAAACTACGGTTTCGGTTACCTTACCATGCAGAACGACGAGGGTTATATCCTCGTAAACGGGAATATGTTTGCTTACCCCGTTTACAATTACAGTTCGCTCACTGCGGGAACTATTGAGATAAAGGGAGACTTCACGCAGAAATATTACCACAGCAGTCACCAGAACAACTTTTACTGCAGCGGCAGCCACAAGGTCATACTCAGCGGCGAGAAGCTTCAGACCGTTTCTTTCGCCTCCACTCAGTCGCAGTTTAATGTGCTGGAGATTACAAAACCGCTTGATATCGGCTATGTGTTTAACGAGAATGTACAATGGAATGAGCTTTCCGAAAATTATACGGACGATTCCGCTCCGGCTGCTCCAACAAATCTGCAGTTTGTACGCTCCACATCTACGTCCGTCATGATGAGATGGACAAACTCGGCGGATAGCAACAAGTTGAACTGTTATGAAGTTTATCGTGACGGAAAACTTGTAGGCACAACTAATCAGACCGAATTCATAGACAATGGGCTCAATACCCATACCCATTATGAATATTATATTGTTGCTTTGGGCGCGAATGGAGTCCGCTCCGAAAACAGTAATACAGTCAAGGCGGCTACGGATGTTGACGCATACGCTCCGACAACACCTACCGGATTGCAGGCTGTTATTCGCACCGACGGCACCGTTTACCTCACATGGATCGCGTCAAGCGATAATGTCAGTGTTGACGGATATAATCTGTACCGAAACGGCGAGTATATCGGAAATACCGCCGGAACGGCATACAATGACAAGAACGCTGAGCCCGGTTATCATGAATATTATATCGAGGCGTTTGACAACGAGGGCAATAATTCTCTGTTCAGCAGCAGTGTTTACGCGGATAATATGCCGCCGAAAAAGCCCGTTATGCATATTAGCGAAATTACTCCCATGCGAATCACGTTCAAATGGAATTCAGAGGACAATGTCGAAATAGATCGCTTTGAAATATATAAGAACGGCGAGTTTTTCAAGAACACAAAATCAAGCGAATACACCGATACAGCGGTTACGGCGGGTGACGAATATTCGTATTATGTAATCGCAATCGACACATCGGGGAACGTTTCTGAAGCCAACGATACCAAGAAGATATCTGCGAAGAACGATGAGGAAAAGCCGCAGATAGGCATAGCGGCTCAGACTCTTACCGAAAACAGTAAATCATTAAGAATAGTCTGCACAGACGATGTTATGCTTGCCAAATTGAGTGCCGAAATCAAGGCTTCTTCATCGGCTGAATGGCGCTTTGTAAAAACTCAGACGTTGAGCCAAAAGAGCCAAATTGTTAATCTTGATCTTTCGGACTATTTGACAGACAGCGGAGAATACGATATCAGAATAAGCGTTGCAGACGCGGCGGGAAACACGGAAACCGTTGAGTCCATGTTTACCTATGCAAAAAATGAAATGTCGCAATTTGAAGTCACAGCGACTGCTGACGACTGCTCCGTCAGACTGGATTGGACTTCTGCCTCCGACAGCTCCGATGTTTATTACGAGATACGCAGAAAAGACTCTGACGGCGCGGAAAAATACATAGCCACCAAAAAAGCCGACGAATTGAGCTATACCGACAGTGGGCTTTATCCGCTTGCGGAATATTCGTATTTCATAATTGCACATGATAATAACATGTATTCGGTTAGGAGTAATACGGTAAACGTTACATCCGGAAAAGACACAATCGCACCCACAGCACATATTAAGGGCAACAGCTTGACTATTGAGGGATATTCACTCTCCTTTGACGGATCACTTTCAAAAGACAACTTCGGAATAAAATCCTATACTTGGGATTTCGGCGATGGAAGCACGGGCGAGGGCAAAACCGCGGAGCATACATATTCCAAAGCGGGAACATATACCGTAATGCTGACGGCTACTGATGAAAGCGGGAATACCGATACCGATGAGCTTGTCGTAACGGTATACGACAAGAGTTATTGCATTGCGGAAATTCAGGTTCTCGATGAAAACAGCAGAGTACTTTCCGATGCCGCAGCATACAGCGAACTTCCCGACATGACGCAGTCGATGTATTATGCCGACGGCAACGGAGTGATCCCGCTTATTACCAAGAGCGGTACATATGATTTTTATTTCTTTGCGGATGGCTATATGCCTTATAAAAAATCCATTGACCTTCAAGGAATAAGTACGGGTGATGACAGGCAAAAAATTACGCTCACAAAGGATGATCTCGTTACCGCCGAGTTTGAATACGGAGAACTTGAATTGGACAAAGCTATTGAGATGGGCATTGATGTCACTGCTCCGGAAAATCAGCATCTTTGTGTTGTCACAATAAAAGTGGATAATATCGAAAGCGATGACAAGCACAACTTTGAAGTCGTTGTCAATCAAAGCGGTGACTTCATTCAGATCGAATCCAACGGCGGCGTTACCGTTAAAGATAAGGTTCGCAAGGAAAAAGAGGAAACTACCTCTCAAGGAAAAACCAATACAAAAACTACCATAAGCACTTTGGAATCGGGGAACAAAAACAATGATTCTAAGAAATCATCACCCGAAAGGGATCTTGCAATTAAAACTATGGTAAGCATGTCGGTAACGGAATTTTCATGGCTCAAGAGTTTTTATACCATTAATATATCTATCACCAATAATGCCGCGGAGGACTTCAGCATTGACGATTGTAATGCGCTTCTTAATCTGCCGGACGGCTTATCCCTCGCAAACACCGAGTCCGCTCAAAGCTTATATCAATCTATCGGAACAATAAAGGGCGGAGCAACGAAAACTGTCAGCTGGATAATAAAAGCCGACAAGGGCGGTTCACATTACGTAAGCGTTGATTTTTCCGGAGTTCTTGAACCGTTTGGGATACCCGTTGACGCAATGTTTGAAAGCGATGCAATTGTTGTAAAGGGAAACGATGCTTTGAAACTTACCTTAAATTCGGGTACCACAAGAACTAATTTTGAGCTTACAAATATGGCTGAATACAAGGTACAAAACGTTAAGGTAGGTATGGACTCATATGGCGAATTTAAGGATGCGGATCGAATTGTTCTCAAATACCCCAGCGGTATGATGGAAATAATCGAATGGGAAGACGTGGCGCAGACAAAAACCAAAAAAACGGTATATCTGCCTGTGGGAGTTGAGAATACAACGAAGTTCATAGAAAGCGATTATTTTGATTTCAGAACCTTAGAACCGCACGAGAGCATTGTCGGCATTTTGTATCGCAATATACATACAGCGGAATAATCAAGTAAAAGAAAGGATATCCCTATGAAAAAAATAATCTCCCTGTTATTAAGCATAGTACTGCTGTTTCAGGTGGGTGCTGAAGCATTTGCGGCATACACCGAGGATCAAGCGAAAGCATATGAATATGGTGACTGCACCATTACATATACGATTGAAAACGAGTGGGAAAGCTATCAGCAGATAAGTATGTCCATCACCAATAACGGCAGCGAAACCTTGCGGAACTGGGCGCTGAAATTCGATAGCCTGGGCGAGATAACTAACATCTGGAACGCAGAAGTATGCAAAAATGACGGAGAGATAATTGCGCTTCGGAACAGCAGATACAATTATGAAATTGTTCCCGACGGAACGGTTGATTTCGGTTTTCAGCTTCGCGGTGAGGATATCAAGCTCCCCGAAAGCATTTCTTTGTGTAATAAAATCGTTGACTCCACAGCTGACGCAGAAATAGATTACGAGATCAGGGATAAGTGGGACGACGGCTTTATCGCCGAGGTTTCCGTGACCAATAATTCCGACACGCCCTTTGAAGCGTGGAGACTTTCCTTTGACGGAAATTTTGAAATCACCAACTCCTGGAACGCAACACAGTTGCATTCCGAGGACGGATTCCTCTTTGAAAATAACGTGTCAACCATGCCTGTCGCAAAGGGTGAAACGAAAACTTTCGGCTTTCAAGGTGTGATCGCTTCGAGGGAAACTCCGGAGCTGTCTGACTTTGTTCTTACGTCTGTCGTAATCAATTTGGGATCGGAGCAGCCTGTTGACCCCGATAAACCTGTTGATCCGGACAAGCCCGTTGATCCAGATGATCCCATTAAACTCAAAGAACATACAATTTTGTGCTTTGGCAAATATAACGAAGGAAAAAAGGCTATTGAACTTTTTTGGAAGTCTACGGACGAAGGCACCGTAACAATTTGCGAGAGTGCAGACGGAAGCAATTGGATCGACGCTGCGGAAACTTCGGACAGCAACAGTTATATATACGACATAGAGGAAGATTTTTTTACAAAACAGTTCAAAGTTAAGCAAGAAACCGATAACGGTGCAATTGAATCCGATCCGTTTATTGCTTCGTACAACGAAAACGGATTTTCCGTTACATGGCCTGACAGCGACGAAGACGGAATCCCCGACTATCTTGAAAAAATTTACGGCACAAATCCCGACAGTTCCGACACTGACTGCGACGGACTGACGGATTATGAGGAAATTCTTAAAGTCGGCACTGATCCGATGAAATATGACACCGATGAAAACGGCGTTAACGACGGCGAAGACGATTTAGATAAAGACGGCTTGTCCAATAAAGAGGAACTGAAATATGAAACATCCGTATCCTCTGTAGACACGGACAAAGACGGACTTTCCGACTATGATGAGGTATATGTTTATGGAACAGACCCTCTGAAAGCTGACAGCGACGGCTTAAACGATGGCGATGAGATCGCAATCGGACTTGATCCAAACGATCCCAAGACATTTGGCGTACCCGACGCAGAATATAAGATCGAGCAAACAATCTCCTCTGACAGCGAGGTATTGGAAAACATAAATACTGAAGAATCTCCGTACGAAGTTTCTTTGGAAATTTTTGCTTCGGGCAATGCCACGTCGCAGCTTATTGCAAACCAAAGCGCATTTTCCGCAGTAACCGAAAGCAACGCGCGTCTCGGCGGCGCCGCAGACTTTTCATATCTTAACGGCGAGGTCAACAAGGTAAAGCTGACCTATAAAATCGACGAAAAATACATCTCCGACGAAGCTGGCGAATATTCCGAAAAATGCCTTGACTTACAAGGCATAAAGAGGTATAATATATTCAGATACTTTGAGGAATTAAATATGCTCCTCCCCGTTGCGACAGAGTTCGATGAGGAGAACAATACGCTGTCTGCGGAAACAGATGAACTCGGCACATACTGTGTTCTCGATATGGAAGTTCTTATGCGGAACCTTGATATCGAGCCCGACAATGACATATCTGTCGAGATCGTGGAAAGACTCGCATACTCGGCGGCAGTTAGTGCTGATGAGGACGACGCTTCTGCTGTATCGGACGGCGATTATAATATAATATTCATCGTTGATGACCGCAGCACGGTTATTTCCGATGAACAGTTTGGTGTCATAAAAAAGCAGATTCTCGAATTTGCGGAAACCATAGTTGCCGAAAAACGCGATTTAAAAATAACGATATATAACCAGACAGCATCGGATTTTATAAAAAGCTGCTGTGAATTGGGCGGCAGTTTTGAGCCCAAAGATCACGATTACGAATCGACCGGCAGATTATCCGATTTTATAGGAAGGCTGTCTTCTCCGTACTCGGATATCGTTGAGTTGTTCGGGGAGAACTGTATCATTTCGGACGGCTTAGCTGAAGCTGTAAACAGGTGCGGCAGCGATACTCGAAATTATGTTTTTGATATTTACGCGCAGGAGAACGCCGTATATGACTCTAAATGCTCTGACAGCATTCAGAGAGCGGCCTTGGAGAACAAGGTAAATATCAGCATCATCAGCGATACCGACTTGCTGACCGGATTTCAGATCAAGCTAGCGGATTCGACAAACGGGATAGTTCTCAATTATAACGAGGACTTTGCAGGAAAAGTCTATGAGCATA
This sequence comes from uncultured Oscillospiraceae bacterium, assembly GCA_910587465.1. GTDB lineage: Bacteria > Bacillota > Clostridia > Oscillospirales > Ruminococcaceae > CAG-115. Next base: position 5,692 of record CAJUMS010000072.1, on the reverse strand, counting down.
TTTTCAACGAGGAGTATGTTCAAAAAAAGATACCCGAATACAAATACGGCACAGAATTTGACGCTGTTCTGGCGACTGGACTTCAAAAGGTGTTTTTGAACAGTGAACTGTACCCCAACGGAAAAAATCCCTCCGGCGAAGATACCGATACGGATATGGACGGTCTCAGCGACTGGGACGAGGTCAATTTTGCGCATTGGGAAGAACTGGGTCTTATCACCTATGATGAAAAGCACAATGTTATTCTTCCGACCATTGGGCAGTGCGCCGAGTTTACCAAGAAATCCTATGTTTCCGAGGGTCTGAAAAGGCTTGAGGGACGTTCGGATTATGCAGTCAAGTTGCTCAACACTCGGGTTATGCCCATTTCGTCCGATCCGACGAACGGCGACGGCGACGGTGATGGACTTCTCGATTCGTTTGAAAAGAGAAAATATCTTGACCCGTTAAACGCAGACGTTGACGGAGACGGTTTGAGCGACGGCGAAGAGTACAACAAGTATGGTACATACTATAATAATAAGGATTCCGACGGTGACGGGCTTGATGACAAATATGAGGTCGAAAACGGTCTCAACCCGCTTAGTCGGGATACGGACGGCGATGGTTTATGGGATGCGGAGGATGAAAATCCTACACATTTCGATATAGATTGGGAAAGTATAGCCCTTGATATATTTTTATTTGAGGCAGAGTTCTATTTCGATTATTTAGATGGCGTTATACGCGGTGACTTCATTCGTGAACCGAATCTGGCTCAATTGATCGGTATGATAGCCGGCAGTTTTATACCCGGCATCGATATTCGCGATGTGATCGCTAACCTTGTGAACGGAGATCTGGGCGGTGCGGCATTGAGCGCTGTCGGCTTAATTCCTGCTGCAGGTGATATAGCTAAGCTGGTAGGGAAAGTCAGTGATTTTATAATCACAGGTGTAAAAAATGCCGATGAGATAAGTCTTCTGTTTAAATTTGCGAAACAGATTGCCCCGCAACTGATTGACGGATTGAAGCAAGCCGATAACTTTTCCGATGTTTTAAGGCATGTTCCGTGCAAAGAAGCAAAGGAATTGTTCGCCAATGAGCCAGCCATCATGAAGATTCTCGAGCTTCCCTCTAATTCGGGGAAGTATGCGGACGAGGTCGTTGCCGCCTATAAAAAAGTTAAGAACAGCGATACTTTGGGATTTTTGGATGAGTTTATCACCGCTGATCCCAAAGTTATTGAGCGATATACGCAAATACTCAATAACGTGTCCGGATTTAGTGATAAGCTTTCGCTTGTGGTAAAAAATGCGGATAGCAAAACTGCACTCAAAATTGCAGATGTTGCATCGGAATACGGTGAAATCGTAGTCGATGCGGTTAACAAATGTGATTGTGATAGCATATACAAAATCACACATTACATAGCCGAAAGCGGGGTTTCAAGCACAACTGCCCGTAAACTTTTCGGTGTATTGGCAGAGCATGGCGATGTTATGATCAAAGCTATTGAAAAAGCCGGTCCGAAAAACATCGATAATGTTGTTGATATTATATCTAAGGTCAATAGGAGCCAAGTAGACGATGTTATTAACTTGATAGCGCGTCATGGTGACGGCATGGTTAGAGCCATTAAAAACTGTGGGACTGATAAAATTGATCTTATTTTTGAGTTGGCTGGTACATCCAAAAAGGTTGATTGGGGTGATGTTTTAGCTATAGAACGTATGCCAGATAAAATTGTTTGGTTGGAAATAGGGAAAGATAAAGAAGCTGCTCTTGCAGAAACGATTAAACGAGGGATCGAGGTAAAGCCTACAGGATATAAACACATTTTAGAGGAACACAGATTGCAATTTATAGACAGAGGGATTGCCGAGAATGATCTTATTGACGTTATAATGCAAGCACTCCGTGAAAATAATGTAGTAGATAAGCAAGGAAGATCAAGATTGGTTTATCTTACTAATTATAAAGGAGAGGAACAGTTAATAGCAATTGAAGTAGGCGGAAATGGCTACATTGTTAGCGCAAATCCAGCCAAGATAAAGAATGCGGGGTGAATGAATTGAAAAAAATGCGATTGTTGCTTGAATATGGTGCCTATTTCCTTTGGTTATATGAAGATGGTGAACTGATTGAACCAGTAGCAATAAGTAGCAAGGGGTATTTCTATTGTGAGGGACTTTATGAAATGCGAAAATACATGGAAGAAAAGTTAATTGGTCAAAACGAATTAGAAAAAATGACTAATTACATCAACAATGAATACCCCCAATTGTTTACCAACAATGAGAACGAATTCTCTTACAAGGGCTTTGACAGCAAAGAAGACGAGCAGAGATTTGATGACGCGGTCAGATTTGTGTATAAAAAGCTTTGCGAGTTGCTAGGAGATGACTATGAAATCATTAATGACACCGGTTATGGTATGCCTGAACAAGACAATGAGCAGGACTTGAATCAATCCCTCTAATCGGTGTACTGTGATAATTGCAGATATCAAAAGGCTGTTTGGCAGCACGATACAAATTATCCAATCGGCTCTTGATAATTTTAAATCCGAGGCGACATACAGCCTCGGATATTTTTTTGCGCTAAAGCTACAGCAAAAGAACAGCCGCTTAAGCGGCTGCTCGTGAATAAGATGCGGTTGCCAGATCTTTCAATGCGCCTTCAGGCGCAAGCCGGTACCAGGCGCTTGAAGCGCCAGTGCAAACCACGCGTTTCACGCGTGGTTATGATTGTCCAAAATAGGTCAGCACCTCGGTGCAGAGATCCTCCGAATTTAGATTTGTGTTAAAAACAAAAAATCTAAATTTAGGAGGGACTAAAAATGTCCAAAAAATACATTATGAAGAACGGCATATCTGTTGAGGTCTCGGACGAGATCTATAAAATCCTTAAGGAATCGGATCGAAAAATCAAGTATGTCGAGCATGACCTAAAGGAAACGCGGTACATTATCGACCGAAAGAAAGAAACGGTCAAAGAGATACCGAGCCGCGAGGATTCGCTTGATAGGTTGACAGCACTCGGGGTCGATTTTGCCGACAGCGGCATGGATTTCCGGGAGTCGGTAACCGACAAAATAATGCTTGAACAAGCACTCGAAAAGCTGAGTGACGAGGAGAGATACCTCATCGCTCAGCTTTTTTATTTTGATAGAACCGAGCGGGAGCTTGCTACGGAGCTACACCAAACACAACAGAATATTAACAAAATCAAGCAGCGAATTTTGTGCAAGTTGTATGAAATTTTGAATAATTGAAAGAATTTTCGGAATTTCGGTTGTCAAACACCCCTTCCCAACGGCGAATATTATAGAGGGGCAAATTCTCCCTCAAGTTCTTTGAAAATTAAATAGCAGTATTTCAGATACTTTCCCTTGCGCAGCCCATAGTGGTTGAAAGCGAAAGGAGCGCTACGCCAAGACGTTCACAGGATCACAAAACGGACAGGCACGGCACTTTGCCGAAAGAGCTACGGCTCAAATTTATTCCGAACGATGCTCTATAACCGAGCGATAAATAGCAGCTCCCGAAACCGATATGGCAGTCGGTGCGCGATGACCTGCGCAGGGGGATAATGATACTTCCGTCCAGCCACAGTTCACACAATGGGGACGGCGGCATGAGAACCATGCCGAGGTGAGAGTCCTATGATGTTGTGCCAACAACAGTCTGAAATATTCCCAATGTCGGGGGTGCGGGGCAAATACGACAGTATTTACAGGCAAACAAGCGAAGAAATTCGCTGTTAAAATATAAGGAAGCGGCTCTGTAATTACACGGAGCCGCAGCCGTTTGCACACTGAAAAGTGTGCAAATTTCAGTTGAGTTTACGAACAAGATTGAAAATTGCACATTTAATATAAAAGCATGGAGGGAAAATATGGATAACGAATCGATTATTAGGTACAAATTCTACTTATGCAGAAACTTTCTGGACAAGCTGTTGAGCGAGAATCTCATAACCGAGGCTCAGTGCAGAAAGATAGAAAAAGCAGTCATAAAGCGGATCACAGAGATTTGAACCATTGTCCGCTTTTGTCGATTGTGATACAAATAGCCGGAGATATTTCGTCCGGTTTGGTGATAGATAAACCCGAGCCGTTTCGGTATACTGTGTTGTGAAAGGAAGTGATGATATGGCTGAAATCACGATAATACCCGCAAAGGAGCGTTCCGACGAGGTCATTAGAACAGCCGCCTATGCCCGAGTATCGAGCAGCAGCGAGGATCAGCTAAATTCATTCGCAGCACAGATACGGTACTACACCGAACTGCTCAGCAACAGCACCGACGCGGTATTCGTGGATATGTACGCGGACGAGGGTATCTCCGGAACCTCTGCGGCAAAGCGAACCGAGTTCCAAAGAATGATGAGCGACTGCCGAAAAGGAAAGATCGACAGGATACTCGTCAAATCAATATCGAGGTTCGCGCGAAATACCAAAGACAGCCTTGAAGCGGTACGGGAACTGAAAACGCTCGGAATATCGGTTTACTTTGAAAAGGAAAATATCGACACAAGCGAGATAAGTTCGGAAATGATGTTGGCAATATACAGCCAGTTCGCCCAAGAGGAATCCATGTCGATATCCAAGAACTGCCAATTGGGAGTCAAGAAACGTATGATGGACGGCACTTATAAAAATCCCTCTGCCCCGTTCGGATATGATTATGTCGACGGCGAGCTGCGGATCAATCCCCAAAAAGCCAAAATAGTAAAACAGATATTCGATTGGTATGTGAGCGGGATCGGCATGAATGAGATTGCGATGCGGCTAAACTCGCAGGGCGTTCGCAACGAGGTCTGGCGGCATGGCACGATCCGCCGCATACTGACGAACGAGCGATACATCGGCGACAAGTTGCTGCAAAAGCGGTTTACGACCGATACATTACCGTTCAGGACTGCCATAAATCATGGCGAACGGGAGCAATATTATATTCACGGAACACACGAGCCGATTATTGAGAAATCAATTTTCGAGACGGCTCAAAAGATATTTTCCTCACGGGAAAAGCCAAGCGGATACGAGGTAGGCAGCAGTCCGTTCAGAAGAAAGATTTACTGCGGGAACTGCGGAAATGCGTTCAGACTCAAATCGCGCAAAGACTATGTGCGCTGGGTTTGCAGAAACCATGACCGCTCCGCCGCGAACTGCAATATCCGGCAAATTCGTGAAGATGAGTTCCGCATAGCATTCGTGAGATTATGGAACAAGCTCCAAGCGCACTACAAAGCGATATTAGCACCAATGTTAAGGCAGCTCGAAACGCTCTCCGACAGAGAAAAATCGGGCAATACACAGCTTGCAGAACTCCGCAAAGAGATTGCTGAAATCAAGCAGCAAGCCTACTTGCTGACCATGCTGAACTCGCAAGGAACTCTCGACGGCGCATACTTCACAGTTCGTACCCAAGAGCTTGACCGAAAACTGCTGATTGCCCAAAAGCAGCTCCATGCCAACCTTGACGATAAGGACGGCGAAAGGCTCGACGAGCTGCGGAAACTGATTGGAATATTCGAAAGAGCCGAACAGATAGACGAATTCGACGAGATTAAGTTCGGGCTGATCGTTGAAAAAATCACGGTGCTGTCGGAATCGGAAATCCGCTTCGACTTGATTGGCGGGATAGGCTTTACAGAGCGGATCGTGAGGTGATGAGATGTTAAAAAACAGGAGCATACCGTTCGG
>CAJUMS010000071.1 GCA_910587465.1 uncultured Oscillospiraceae bacterium | reverse complement strand
AATCCGGATTGTTCAGATCGACAATACGATCCGCTGTCTATATGAGGACAGGGTGATCGGAAGAATCACTCCGGAACGCTATGACAGTCTTGCGGCGAGTTACGAAGCCGAACAACGGGAACTCCGCAATAAACTGACCGCGCTTGAAAAACGGATCACCGAACTCGCCCTTCAAGACAAGTACATCACAGAATTTGTTGAACGTGCTAAGGAGTATATCGAGATGCCCGAACTTACTGCCGAGCTGCTGCGGGTGTTCATTCGCAGGATTGAAGTGTTCGAGAAGCCCGAAAAGTATTCACGAACCTGCGGGAATACGATTATTATCCGCTACACATTTGAATGCGATGAGGCGTTCATAGCGGCGGAAATCGGGAAATCCGCATAACAGCACCAATCCCGCAAGGTATTTCCTTGCGGGTGGTACATAAAACCAATTCTTCGTTAGCGATACCACGCTAAGCGCTCCGCGTTTTTAAAAAATATTGTCTCTGCAAAATCAAGAGCTTATTTGTCCAATACATTTATCGGAAATGCGGTATTTTTCGCACAAATAATCTTCTAAAATAATGCTCCGCTCCGATAGCATCTCACCTGTTGGGTGAGAATTGAACCACCAAACATCTTTTGCAATAAGCTCAACAAATTTAAATGTATCCTCACCGTAATCGTTTGGTATTCGTTTGAGCACCTCGCTCTCACGATAACAGCGCTTTCCGTCAATAACGTACAGCCTCAGACGGGTTTTTACAATAAACTCCTCCGCCGCTGCAATATCCGGCGAAAGCGGCGGAATCTCCTTGGACGGGAGATGCGTCTTGTTGTATTCAATGCAGTTCAGGCGCTCGCGCTTTTAAGCCTTGAGTTATTTCAGATATTTTCGTCGACACAAATGATAATCTGCGACATATATCCCCACCGCGACACCAAAACTTATCAAAAAACCCGCGCCCATGATGTTAATCTTCGAAAACCGCGCCCGTATTGGAGGACGTTACCAGCTTAGCGTAACGCTTGAGATAGCCCTCAAACTCACGCGGCGCTTTGATGCCCTTCTTTCTGCGCTCCTCGACCACCGCGTCGTCAACGAGCAGCTCCACCTTGCGGTTGGGAATATCAATGTGTATCTTGTCGCCGTCCTCGACGAACGCGATAAGACCGCCCTCCGCAGCCTCGGGAGAAACGTGACCTATCGCCGCGCCTCTCGAAGCGCCGCTGAAGCGTCCGTCTGTGATAAGCGCTACCGAGCCGTCAAGACCCTTGCCGACGATAGCCGCCGTGGGAGCAAGCATTTCGGGCATTCCGGGACCGCCCTTAGGTCCTTCATAGCGGATAACCACAACGTCACCCGCCTGTATCTTGCCGCCGAGAATAGCATCGCAGGCGTCCTGCTCGCCGTCGAATACGTGCGCAGTTCCCGTGAAGTCCATCATCTCCGGCTTTACCGCGCCCTGCTTTACAACCGAGCCGTTAAGCGCAAGATTTCCGCTGAGTATCGCGATACCGCCGTCCTTTCTGATAGGCGAAGCTACAGTATGTACTATCTCGCCGTCAGCGTCGCGAGCCGCCGCGATACGCTCCTTTTGCGTTCCCGAAACGGTCAGAACGTCCTCATTGATATGTCCGCCCTTTGAAAGCTCTCTGATAACGGTCTGAATACCTCCGACAGCGTTCAAGTCGGTGATAAACACGCTGCTTGCGGGGTTAAGCTTGGCAAGCTGCGGGGTCTTGCGGCTCATATTGTCGATATCCTCGAGCTTAATGTCGACCTTAGCCTCGTGAGCGATAGCCAACAGGTGCAGAACGGTATTTGAAGACGCGCCGATAGCCATATCGGTCGCGAGAGCATTCTCCATATTCTTCTTGGTGAGGATATCGGACGGGCGTATATTCTGCTTTACAAGTTCAACAACACGCTCTCCGCTCTCCTTTGCGAGACGGCGCCGCGCCGAGTTTACGGCAGGCTCCGTACCCGCGGTCGGCAGCGCCAGACCGATAGCCTCGGTAAGGCAGTTCATGGAGTTCGCGGTGTACATTCCCGAGCACGAGCCGCAGGTCGGACAGGCGTTGTTCTCGTAATCCTTGATGACATCGTCGCCTATCTCGCCGTTGGTGTACTGACCAATAGCCTCGTATATCTCGGAATAACCCACGCGCTTGCCCTGAACGCAGCCGGGATTCATAGGACCGCCGCTCACGAAGATAGCGGGCAGGTTCATTCTTGCCGCCGCCATCACCATTCCGGGAACTATCTTGTCGCAGTTCGGGATAAACACAACACCGTCCAGCGGATGCGCGGTCAACATTACCTCAATACTGTCCGCGATTAGCTCTCGGCTCGCCAGAGAGTAGCGCATACCCTTGTGGTTCATTGCCAGACCGTCGCATACGCCAATAGTGAAAAACTCGAACGGCACACCGCCCGCGTTTCTGATACCGTCCTTGACGTACTTGGATATCTCGTGGAGGTGCTGATGTCCCGGAACGTAATCACTCGCCGCACATACCACCGCGATAAACGGGCGGTTCATCTCGCTGTCCGTAATGCCCAGCGACTTTAATACTGCTCTGTGGGGTGTTTTTTCAACGCCCGCTTTAATCAAATCGGATCTCATTTCTTTGTACCTTCTTTTTTGTTTTTTAACCTTTAAACAGCATAGCCGCGCCGATAATTCCGGCGTCGTTGCCGAGGCTGCATATTACTATTTCCGTGTTCTTCGCGGAATTTTTGGAGTATATCTGCTCCGCGACAGCCGCTCTCAGCGGAACAAGCAGCGTATCACCCTCGTTGCACACTCCTCCGCCGATACACAGGATATCGGGTTGGAATATGTTTATCGCGTTCGCAATACCGCACGACAGGTACTTTATGTACTGCTCGGTAACAGCCTTGCCCACCGGATCGCCCTGTTTCATGGCATTGTATGCGGTGCGCGCGCTGACCTTGCCGTCCTGTCTTATCATATGCGTCAATATCGAGTCGGGATTAAACTCCGATGCCTGAGCAGTCATACGAACCAATCCCGTAGCCGACGAATACGCCTCAAAGCAGCCCTTTCGTCCGCAAGTGCATGGCAGACCGTCCATAACGATGACCGTGTGTCCAAGCTCTCCGCCCGCAAAATTCGCGCCGCGGTATATCCTGCCGTTGATAACGATGCCGGAGCCAACGCCCGTTCCAAGCGTGATAACAACAGCGCTGTTGCTGCCCTTTGCCGCACCCGCGACAAACTCGCCGAATGCCGCAGCGTTAGCATCGTTTTCGAGATAAACGCTTATGCCGAATTCCTTTTGAACGTCGTCACGTAACGGCACGTTCAGCAATCCGAGATTATTGGAATATTCCACAACGCCGCTTGCGCTGTTACAAGTTCCCGGACAGCCTATCCCTATCGAATGTGCCTGCGAGGGCGATATTCCCGCTTCCTCGCAAGTAGCGCGGACCGCGTTCTTGATCTCCCCGAGAATTTCCTCGTAAGTCGCAAGACCGCCCTCCTTTCCGCGCGGATTTGTTTTGACCTTGGAGCGCGCTATAATGCTGCAATTATCGTCAACAACGCCGCAGGCAATGTTCGTGCCGCCAACGTCTACGCCTATGTAGTAAGCCATACAGACACCTCCCGATAAAAATTAAATAATATCCGAAAGAATTACCTCGCATTTGCCCGTTATCGTGAATTCACCGCTGCCTGCGGGAACAAAAAAGCTGTCGCCCTTGACCGCCGCTGCCTTGCCGTCCGCGGAAACGATCTCCGCCTTTCCGTCGAGGAACAGCAGCGATTTGAACGACTTATCGTCCGCGTTTAGCTTCATCGCGCCGTCGATCTCAAGTTTGTTCACATTGAAGTACTCGCAGGAGCGCAGCAGTGTTTTTACGCCGCCCGCTACATTTTCGGGAGCGCCCTGTGCGGTCGTTGGGTATTTCGGCGGAATTCTGTCCGTAACCTCGACCGCCTTATCAATATGAAGCTGACGGGGCTTCCCGTCGGCGCCTACTCTGCCGTAATCATAGATACGATATGTGGTGTTGGAATTCTGCTGTATCTCGGCGATAAGGATACCCTTGCCTATCGCGTGGAGCGTGCCGCTCTCGATAAAGAACACATCACCCTTGTGTACGGGAACGTTGTTTGTAACCTCTAGTAACGTGTTGTTTTTAATGCGATCGGCGAATTCCTCCTCACCTATCTCGTGCTTGAAACCGTAAAGCAGCTCCGCCCCCTCGTTGCAGTCGACAATATACCACATCTCGGTCTTGCCGTACTCGCCCTCAACCCTGAGTGCGTACTCGTTGGACGGGTGTACCTGTACGGAAAGGTTATCCTTTGCGTCTATCAGCTTGATAAGTATCGGGAAGTACTCAAAGCGCTCACAATTCGTTCCGAGAACGCTCTTTCCCTTTGCGTCAATGTACTCGGACAGCGTTTTTCCGTCAAATTCGCCGCCCTCGATAACACTCTGCCCGTCTTTGTGACAGGACAGCTCCCAGCTCTCGGCGATCTTGTCCGAATTCATTTTCTTGCCGTACTCCTCACGGAGACGGTTTCCGCCCCAGAGGTAGTCCTTGCAGGGCGCTATAAGCTTTAAAATGCTCATTGGTAAGTTTCCTTTCTATGTAAAAATTACTTAATAGCCAAATTCTTCATTAACAAGAATTACTTTAATTCTGTCGGGAACGCGCTGCTGTGCCAGCGTTACAAACGAGCAGCATATACGCGCAGAGTTATGGCAGTGCATACACTCGCCCGTTTTCGCGCACGGAGTCTCACAGTTAAGGCGCACGGTGTTCTTAGGCGCGGCGAGCTTTTCCACACGCTCCTTTGCCTCATACAAGTCCTTTACGATCTTATTTACGCCCGCGACGATAATTACCTGCTTGGGTCCGTATATCATTGCCGAAACGCGGTTACCCTTGCCGTCAACGTTGTACAGCTCGCCATCCTCGGTTATCGCGTTGGAGCTTGCCAGAAACGTATCGGAAACAAATGCCTTGCGCAGAATCTCCTCAACCTCTTCAGGCGTCTTGCCTGAAGAACGGTCAAGATACGCATCTCCGAATTCGTTCTTCAAAAAGTCGATAACGCCGCTCTCCTTTAACGTCATAGAGCCGCCCGAGGTTATCAGCTTGTCGTTTTTCACAAGGTCGCCGATAATGTGATAAAGCTCCGTGCGGCGATCGGCGAAATAGGGCTTCATACGGTTTCTGATCAGATTATCCATTACCCTTTGAATTCTCTCGTCCATATTGTCCTCCATTTACGATTTATTCCAGTCCCGCTCTCTGGCGGATAGATGTGATAGAATTTTCCGATATCTTAAACCCACCGTCGTCGGTGTATTCTCCGTAAGGAATGTAGAATTCCCCGGGGTTCGAGCCGTACTCAATAGTATTAAGCAGCGCCGCCTTGCGGCTTCTGTACAGCACCTCGGTAAGATTGGTCTCGGCATTTTCCGTTATCATCTGATAATATGTGTCCATGAGCGAAGTGTCAACATCGCGGAAGTTCTGATTGATAAGCTCTGACATGAGCTCGCCGACGCAGTTGAACCTGAACGATTCTCCTTCTTCAAAGTCCGCGATCATCATGAGTCTGAAAATAGACTCGCCCGTGATAAGCCTTAACCCCGCGTTGAATGTCTCGGTTTCCGTTCCGTCCTTTACAATTAGCGTTTTCCGAACGCTGTACTCTACATTGCCGAAAGAGGAAACAAGATCGCAAAAACTTGTTCTGTCCATTTTGATATAGCAATCGCACCGCACTCCGACAGCGTTCTCAACAGCGGCGACAACACCAGCTCCACCCTGTGCCGCGTAAATATTCGGGAGCGTTCTCTCGTCACGGCCCACGCTTATTCCCGACGGTAACGGCACAAATATCAGTCTGCTGTCAACAGCGCTGTACGACACCAGCATGAAAAGCTCGGGAGCGTCGGCGGAGCCGTCGGAAAGCATCGTTATAAGATTGAAGTTGTAGTCATCCGTCGGGTGAAAATCGTCGGTCAGCTCGCCATTCTTGTTAGCGCCGACCTCTTCGGTATTTTCGGGGAACAGATACCATTTGAACGCTAATATCGCCATTATGACAAATGCAGCTGTGATACCAAACGCCAGCAGATACACATACCAGTTACTTTTTCTGTGAACTGTCATAAATTTCCAATTATCCTTTCTTTTGTAATACGTCAAACTAAATTTAAAAATTGACGAAATTCTATTGATTTTTTTCCAAAACAGTAATATAATGTAATAGTGTGCCATGTTTTATGACACTACATATAGTATAACACATTTACTCGAAAATTTCAAGCAATAGAGGTAAAGATATGAATAATTTTTATTGGAGGACCTGGGCGGAGATAAATCTTGACGTTTTAAAGGGAAATATGAGGAAGATCGGCGAGCTTTCCCGCGGCAAGGATATTATTGCTGTCGTTAAGGCGAATGCTTACGGTCACGGGGATGTTCAATGCGCAAAGGCGCTGAACAAATGCGGGATAAGACATTTCGCGGTCTCCAATCTCTGGGAGGCTCAGCGGCTGTCCGATGGGGATATCGAGGGAGATATATTGATCTTCGGCTACTGCGATATTCCGCTGATCATGGATAATCTTGCAAAAAATTACATTTTCACCGTCGGCGATACCGATTACGCAAAAAAGCTGTCCGAGCTGGCGCTGGAAAATAATGTAAAGATACCCGTTCATATCAAGATAGATACGGGAATGTGCCGTGTCGGTATCACCACCGAGGAACAGCTCAGTGAGATACTCGCTCTGGACGGTCTGGACTGCCGCGCAGGGTATACTCACTTCGCTGTCGCCGACAGCCTGAACGACGAGGACGTAAAGTTCACCGAACAGCAGCAGCGGAAAATAACCGAGATGTGTCACAGGCACGGGCTGAAAACTCACTCCCAGAACAGCGGCGGTATTATCTACCACAGCAATTTTGAAGGCGACTTCGTCCGCGCGGGTATCGTGATGTACGGGCAGAAACCCGACGCGCGCTTTCCCCTGCCCGACGGCATACGTCCGATATTTCAATTGAAGACCGTAGTCAGCCAACTGAAAACCATTCACGCGGGCGATACCGTAAGCTACGGCAGGACGTTCACTGCCAAGCGCGATACCAAGCTCGCCTTAGTGGCGTGCGGCTACGCGGACGGGTTCAACAGACGGCTTTCGGGCGACTGGATGGTGAATATCAACGGAACGACCGCACCTATCTGCGGCAGGATATGCATGGATCAGACGCTTATCGACGTTACCGAGATACCCGGCGTAAAGGTCGGCGATGTCGTGACGATATATTCCAACGCTCACGAGGGAGGGTGCTCCATCGAGGCAGCCGCGGAAAAGGTCGGCACTATCAAATACGAGCTGCTCTGCGCGATAGGAACGCGCGTTCCGCGTATCTACATAGAGGACGGCAAGGAGACCGAGATACAGCGTTATATCTGAATAAAAATTTACAATAACGGGCAGCAAGATCATCTTGCCGGCCGTATTTTGTTGATTAGTAACTCAATTCACTTCTTGCGAAGTACTGATAAATTCCGTTAGCTATTGCCTGCGCCATCTTGGTCTGATTATCGGGGTTCGCCATTATCAGGCACTCGCGGGTATTGGATACAAATCCCATTTCCACGAGAACGGACGGGAAGCTCTGCTCAAGGGTGTACCAGTAATAGCTGTACTTATCGCCGCGGGCGCTGTCCGTGCCGTCATTGTAAACGCCGTCGAAAAAAGACACGAGGTTGTCATGAATACCCTTTGCGAGGGTCTGAGACCACGGCGTGAAGTAGTAGATCTCACAGCCGTGCGCCGCCGTGTTAGTCGTGCTGTTGCAGTGGATAGACATGAACATGTCCGCGTTATAATTGTTCGCTCGTCTCGGACGGTCACGGTCGCCGATTCCCTCCGACTCGGTCTGCAAACGGATAACATTCGCTCCCATATCGGTCAGTATCTGCTCGAGCTTTTTGGTAACGGCTATCGTTATAGACTGCTCCGTTACCTCACCGATAGCGCCGGGGTCGAATTTATTGTTTTCGTCGTAACCGTGACCAGGATCAAGCACGATAGTCTTGCCCGCCAGTGTAGGAGTCGGAACGGAAAAGCTGAGGATAAGGTCATTATTTTCGTTATAGTATGCACTCACGCCGCTGTAAATGCCCGCCTGCCTGAGTGTCAGCTTCATTCTGAACTTAGGTATTTCGTCCTCGGTAACGGTCTCCCACTCACCCGCGCTGAACAGCGTGCAGTAGTCAAAGTCGGGCAGCTTGGTAACGCTCGTTATATTATCGAACGTTATATAAACATACTGCGCATTGAAGTCGACTACTCCGTACGGACCCTCGTAACCCTGTACAAAGCTTTGCGAGGTAGTAACGTTAAAGCTCGTCTTATGGTCAAGCGTGAGCTTCATATAGCTGCGACCGCCCGAATTGCCGACCTCGTCCACCGTAAGGGCATTGTAGCCGAGACCCGTATCGTCAAACATTGTCACGTATTCCTCGCGGTATCTCTTACCGGATGTCGTAATAACAAAGCCGTCCGCAGAGGATTTGTAATAGTCCAGTGTGCCTGCGGGCATCTGCGAGAACATCGGCGACGGTATTTTACCCGTTGTTTTCGCGTCAAGCACGTCGGTGTAGTTATTGATAACCTTGACATATGTCATATTATCGTCCTCGGTGAAGATCGGGTCTATGTTTCCGACTACCTCTCCCGTGCCCGCCGTGGACTGATCGGGAATAAGATCGTAATTGATATCCGTCTTGGGTGGCTCGGGCTTAGCCGCTACGGTTACGGTGATACCGTACATACTTTCATTGTAGCCGCTGAAGGACGCGTAATAGTTGACCGTTCCGAGATGCTGCTCCTGACCGATAATTCCCTCAGGAACGGTGTAGTATCCGACAAACTGCGAATACGTGCCGTTAGCGTCAACGTGCTCGGAGCTTGCCATTTCCTGCAGCTCAACAGTCGTGCCGTTTATCGTTGCCGTTACGTAAGAGCCGCTGTACGCAACCGCAGTGAACGAAAGCTGTGTCCCGCCCTCGACGGTTACATCGGCGGTGGAGTCTACGGAATCCAGGACCCTGATTATATGCTCGATCGAATAATTGACCTCCTTGCCCTTATGCTTGATCGTGAAATAGTTCCAGCCTATATCAAGCTCCTTGGGGATATAGAAATTACCCACATCGTTCAGGACAATTTTTTCATTGTCAAAATAAACGTCAAAATTCGGATCAAACGTACCCATAAATTTCGCCGTAGAGTCGTAGGTCGTATAGGTAAGCTGCGTCGGCGAAACCATTTCGAGGTCGTCAAACAGCGTTTCCTCGTTGATCTGATCGTTAAAGTACTTTATAAGCGTTTCACGGCTGCCGAGAACGTTGTCTCTGAGCGCCGACAGCGAATTGAACGCGCTGCCGCCGAGCTTGTCCATATCCTTCATCACCGTGAGCTGACGGAGAAGCTGATCTTCGCCCCAGCCCGAATACTCGCCTATTCGCTCGTTGAGATGACAGACATAGGTCCTGACGTTGTTGGTCTGCCCAAGGTCGTACCACCACTTGACAACGTTCTCAAAGTTCAGATCGTAATCATCGGTGGAACCGTAAGCTTTTACAAGAACGAAATCGGCGTAACCGTTTTCGATATATTTTTTGGTATCGCAGTACCCATCATAGAGCGCCTGACGAGTATCCTCGGTGTCGGAGCCCGCTTCGTTGGAGGATGCGTTCGCCCACATATCCTCGATAAGAACGCCGAGCGCGGTGGTATTTGTCGTCTTGTGAACCGCCTCGCTGAGCGTACGGATAATATACTGATTGATCTCGTAGAGCCAGTTTTCGTAGCCAATCCCCGAACCCGAGCGCAAATACTCCGCGTACATATCCTCGTTATCCGTGGTATAATAGTTAGTGAGGATAATGCCCTCGCATTTATACTTCATCGCGAACTTATGCGCCGCCGCGGAAAAGCCCTCCATAAGCCCGCCGCCCTCTTCGGCAACCATATTGACAAGCGAGCCCGCATCCAGCGTAAGGTAGGCGCTGAGATTAGCGCTGTGAGCGCCGTCGATTGCCGCATTGAGGATATCGCGGTTATCGGAGTTCAGCTCGAGGTCATAGAATGCGTTCTCCTCCCCCGTCGAGTTGATTATAACGGCGTTCATTCCGTAGCTGCGTATCTCGTCATACATTTCGGCAAGCTCGTTCTCGTCCTCGAAGTCTATTCCGGGAGTTAGCGTCACCGCGCGCATACCGTTCTGCAGATATATCTTACTTTCTGTGTCCGCGGGAGGAACGGTCACCTGCGGCGAATCCTCGACATTGCTGCCGCTGCTGTCGGTATTATCCGTAACCAGCCCGCCAAGGCTGTCGGAGCTCTCGGCGTAGACGGTACACGTGAGTATGCTTGCAGCCGTAAATGCCGATAATATCATTCTTAACATTTTTTTCATAAAATTATTCCCCATTTTTATGTATTCTTAGCCTATTACAGGTCTGAGATCCGAAACTTCATTTTCTACCTGTGTTCTGACATTTCCGTCAGGAGCGAACAGCAGTCTGTATCTGAACAGGCACACACCCCCGTAGGATACCTGCTCCATTGAGGTCAACACCTGCCGCCTGAGTATTGCGCTGTCGTTAATCCATTCGTTTCTGCCGGCGCCCGCCCATACGTCCTCGGTGCCGATCTTTGCCGCCGTTATGCCGACGATAAGAGGAACATTACCCTTTGCCGCAAGATTGTCCCAATTCTTTACGCACTGCGCAAAGGGCTGTGTTGAATTATCAAATCCGAAATATATCTGCGGCATTATATAGTCGAGATAACCGCTGCTTTTGCACCATTTTTCGACGTCCGCGTACATTTCGTTGTAGTTGTTGTCCATATTGCCCTGACAGCTCACGCCGAACACCGCGCTCGGGTTGGCGGTCTTTACGGCGCTGTACAGCGAGCTAACCAGCCTGTCACAGTTGGCGCGGCGAAAGTCGGAGATGTGACCGTAGCCGCTGTTATAGAACGCGTCACTGTCGAAATATGCGTCCGTGGTCGGGTAAAAATAGTCGTCGATATGCAGACCGTCAACGTCGTAATTCGAGACAATCTCCGCCGCTCCCTTGACTATCACACCGATAACATCGGAGTACGCGGGGTTAAGATAGTAGTAAGAGCCTACCTTAACGAGACGTTCACTGCCCGCCCAATCGTAGACCGCATAGCCGCTGCCGCGCGAAAGGTCCTTCTCGGCGCTCATACGCAGCGGATTTATCCACGCCTGAAACGATAAATTCCGCTTGTGAGCCTCCTCAATCATTATCGGAAGCGGATCGTAATTTCCCGACATATATTTAGTTCTCGGGAAATAGTCGGAGTTATAATATGCGTCTCCGTGCGAGCGCACGTGAACGTACACAGTATTTATGCCCAACGCCGCGCAGTTGTCGTATGCCGCTGCAATTTCACTGCGGAACGCGCTTTCCGTACCGCTGGACATTTCCATTATATCAAGGTAAGATATCCATATGCCCTTTATCTCACCATAATTCAGCGCCTGATAGCTGTTGGAGCCGGACGGCCCAACAGGCTCGGAAACGCTTGAAGATGACGATATGCTGCTTGACGATGAGTTCTCCGTACTGCTTGAGGACATCTCGGAACTTGATGTGCTTGTTGTCGTTGTGGTAGGCGCAGTTGTGGTCGTTGTACTTGTCTCAGAGCTTGTCTGCGGCTCGCTTGCGGGAGGTTCGCTCTCTGTCGGGGCAGACGAAATCGGCTCGTCTGTTGAGGCGGGCGGAGAATATTCAACGGATTCCGAGCTCTCGGTGCTGCTTTCCGATGAGATGCTCTCGGGAGGCGTTTCGGCGGTGCTGTGTATGGAATTTGATGAAGAAGGCGTTGCTGACATTGTTGAAGATGTTGACGACGGCGCGAGCGGCACATTCGGAACCGTCGCCGTAAAGCGCGATGAACTGCTTGACGAGGACACGCTGCCGATATCTATTATGTTTACGGTACTATCCCCGGAGCTTTGCGTCTCTGTCGAGCAGCCTGCAAGAACGCAAATAGACATCGCAAGCGACGCGGCGACGATAAATTTACTTCTCATTTCTCTATTCCCCAAATTTTCTGTATAGTCTTATAGTTATAGTTATTATATCATATTATATGTTTAAAGTCAAGGGTTTTTGTCGTTTCTTTGCGGACTGCGGAAAAATTTTACCCAGATTTCACAAAGCAAAAAGCGTAAAAATACGGCAAGAGGTGTACGAGATATCCGTACACCCCCGCGGTCATTCTTCCATTTGCTTGCCGAAGTACATAGCCGCCGCCTGCACCAACGCAGACTGCTCGGCTGTGGCGGTATCGTTACCGCTGTCGCCGCTGAGCATTATCACCGCACCGTTAACGTCGCCCGATGCGAGTATCGGCGAGCACGCTATGGCGTATCTGTCAACGCCCTCTATGGGGTTCAGACGTTTCTGTTCTCCGTTTTTAAAGACGTAACTTTTGCGCTGCTCGATAAGATCCTCAAGCGATCCCGAAACGCGGCGCTCGATTATCTCCTTTTTGCTCATGCCCGAGACCGCGATAACGTGATCCCTGTCGCATATCACCGCGGGCAGCCCCCCGACCTTTGACAGCACGTCTACGTACTGAGAGGCAGTGCTGCTTATCTCTCCGACGGGCGAATACTTCTTGAAAATGACCTCGCCGTCGGGACTGGTATATATTTCCAGCGGATCGCCCTCCCGTATCCGCATCGTGCGGCGGATCTCCTTCGGTATGACAATGCGCCCCAGATCATCTATTCTGCGGACAATTCCCGTTGCCTTCATATATAAATTCCTCCAAGATTTATTTCTTATAGCAGCAAATTTCTGCTGACGGTATTGTCTGCTATTTCGTGCAAAATATTCATTTATTTCGACATTATTTGCAAACAGAACCGCGCGGTCAACGATTTAGCCGTTGACCGCGCAATGTTGTTTATATTCTATATTTTAAATACAAGATTATCGCTTCGTACTTTGATATTACCGTAAACCGTATAGATCACATACGCCACATAATCGCCCGAACCGTTGAGCTGAACATCCGCGGAAGTATCCGTTCCCATTTTCAGGCGGTTTACTATCTTGCCCTTGTTATCGGTTATTACCAGTTCGCTGCTGCGGTAAACGAAATCGGGTGACCAGCTTATCTGCGCCTTTTTGTTGACAAGTTCACAAGACAGCTTGGGAGTGCCGGTCGGGAGCGTGACATTGGTATCGTCCCTGTAAAAGCAGAACGCAACGATCTTATCCAGCAGGCACCCGCACCCGCCAACACAGTATTTAAAATAACGGAACTGATCTTCTCCGCTGTCGGGAAGATTATGCGCGTAGGCTTTCATGATGCCATCCTTGGTATCACCGTTGTATACGGCGGTATGCACCATCTTATTTTCGTCCTCGCAATAGTAGAAAATTATGTCTCCCGGATACACGAACTCGGGAACGTTCGCCGTTCCATCCTCGTTAAGGTTTATCGCGACCGCATAACCGAGATTAGCGTTGACAAGCTTATTGAACAGCTTGGTTGAACTGGTCTCGTCAAAATCCAGACCGCCGGCAGTCAGACATTCCGAACCGAAACCCGCACAAAGGCTCTCCTCGTCCTGCCAATGCTCCTTGGCATAGTCTAATGCTTTTTTGGGATCGTAGGCGGTCCTCCCCGCAGTTCGGACGGGCGGCTCGTAGGTAAGCTCCGTCTTGACCGTTTCCGAGGTGTATACATTTTGAGCACTAAGATATTCCGCGAATATGTAATCACCGCTGCTCAGCTTAAAGTAACGTGTGCTT